>JBMTAX010000014.1:0-16938 GCA_049429145.1 Myxococcota bacterium | reverse complement strand
ACCGAACCTCACCAAAGAGAGGCTCCCCGTGACACGCACAAAGCCGACGCTCTCAGAGGCGTCTCTCGTCTCGCTACTGCCCGAACTCGGACAGCTCAAGCACAAGGAAATCGCAGCGCTTGTGGGCGTGGCACCGTTCAATCGTGACAGCGGGAACTATCGCGGAACCAAGGCGATAGCTGGGGGTCGGGCTAGCCTGCGCAGGGTGCTCTACATAGCCGCCTTGGTTGCCAAGACCCACAACCCGCCGATCCGCGCCTTTTACGACCGTCTCACGCAGGCCGGGAAACCCAAGAAAGTCGCCATCACCGCATGCATGCCAAACATGCTGGGTATCTTGAATTCGATGACCCGCACCGGCCAAAGTTCGGCACCAAAGGAACTACAACAAGACGGTTGCCGTTAGCTGCCTCGGTACGTCGAGTAACCAAAGGGGCTGAGCAGCAGTGGCACGTGATGGTGCTGAGCCGGCTCGCGGACCCGGAAGACGATTTGCGCGTACGGGTAGAACCCCTGGGGGCCATCTGCTTCGTAGGCGGCGATATCGAACGTAAGACGATAGGTCGCGATTTCAAGGGCGCCGACCGGCAAAAGCCCAGGGCAGCGGCCGTCGCTGTTGGTGATGCCGCGCGCAAGTTCGAGAAAGCTCCCATCGTCACCACGCTTCTCGAGGAGAATCGGCACCCCCACAGCCGGTGCACCTTTCGCGGTGTCGAGGACATGGGTGGTCAAAGGACCTGGATTGCTCATGGGTTCACCTGCAGTTTGTCGAGTCGGAGCCGCGTGATCGCGAGCTGCTCCGCCGCAGCAACGCGCAGCTCGACTTCTGGCAGATTGTCGAGGCGCGACTGCAGCCGAGACAGCATCGCTTCGGCGCTGAGGCCAGAGGCGCACACAATGAATAGATGGCCAAAGCGCGCTTCGTACGCTTCGTTTCCTGCAGCGAGTTGCGTCAGTGTCTCTTCGCTCGCACTGCGCACACCCGCCTGCTCGCCTTCAGCCCACGTCGAGGTACTTGCGAACTTCGCGCGCAGGGCTGCCACATCGGCGCCGATGCGCGGGTGGTGCGTAAATGCTTCGCGCCAATCACCTTCGCCGAGGTGCCACCAGAGCTCTTCTATGTGCCCGAACAAGTGCGTACGGCTCTTGTAAGGGCGGCCACGCAGCGCTCCCTCGACGAAGCGGTGTGAGCCGCAGCAGCGCAGAAGGGCGTCACGAACGTCGTCGACAGGTGCTTGATTCAAGAAACGCAACAATGCGTCGTCTTCGGCATCATTGCGGCTCGATGGCGCGCCATAGGCGCGGAGGCGCGCGACACCGCCGTCAGTGAGAATGGTAAGGCGCAGGTGGGTCCATGGACCGCTCGACGACGGCGTGCAGCTGTGGGCACGGTCGGGGCCGAGGCGCATCGGGGGTACGATCTCCTGCCACGCCGTGTTTTTCGTCAGCGCGTACGGGGGAGCGTCGGGCCAGTACAGCGCGTCGATTCTCACCGCCTCGGGGTAGTTGCCCTTGAAATGGGCGGTGTCGACGACAATCTCGTCGAGCAGACCTGCTTCGCCGAGGGCCACCACCACCCAGTCCTGCTTTGGCAGGGGGCTGCGTTTTGTTTCCCAGCCGTCGCCCATGGTGGGGGGAGGCCCTGGCACGACGAGATTGTCCATCCGCGCGAAGTACGCATCGCTGCAGGCGAGGGCCCGGCCCCCTCGTAACACACTCGCGAGGTCCACCCGCTCGCCTGAGCGCGGCGGGATAGGACGAGGACGCCCATGCACCCGCAACCGCGCCACTCCACCGGCGGGGTAAATGTCGAGCTTGACGTGGGTCGCGCCCTCGAAAGGCACGAGCGCACACACATTGTGGCTGTCGCGCTCGAGGGGTACCTGCTCGAGCACCCGTGTCCACTCCGCTTCGTCACGCAAATACGCTGGCGATGCGTCGAGCGGTGCAATGGTAGCCGAGAGCGAGGCGTAGGGGGCGTGGTTGCCGGTGAAGAAGCGTGTGTTGATGTCGACGCCAAAGATATCGCCAGGCACACCGAGGCGCACGATGCACCAGTCGTGACCCGGAGCTCTCCGCCGTCGTGGCTCCCAGCCGTCCATCCATTTGCCACGATCGGTGTACACCCCCTCTCGCCATTCGGGGTCCCCAGGGAAGAGCAGATGCTCTTTGCCTGCGAAGAACTCATCGCTCGCGAGCAAAGCGACACCGCCGAGCTGCGCCGAGGCGAGATCAGGGAGGCCGCGAAATACGACGGTGCCAGGAGATTCAGTGTGCATGGTTCCTCACGCGAGCAAGGGCTCGCCGCCAGGGGGGCCGGTGATGACGCCGTTTTCGACGATGGGCGTGCCCCGTAGCCACACATGCCGAACGAGGCCCCGCAGAGAACGACCGGCATAGGCGCTGATAGGGTTCTTGTGGGCGAGGGTGCTCGGGTCGACGACGAAGGGGGCGCTGTCATCGAAGGCGATCAGGCCCGCCGCGGCACCCACGACGAGGGGGCCGCGGTGTACACCGAGGAGCGCCGCCGGGCCCGGGCCTAGCCAACGCTGAACATCGAGCAAGGAATGTCCGCGCCGTGAGGCCTCGGTCCACACCGCAGCGAGGCCGAGCTGCAGCGACGAGATGCCGCCCCATGCGCGCAGAAAGTCTCCTTCCTCGGGCAACTTCAGCGAGGGCAGGCAGGGGCTATGGTCGGTGACGACGAAATCGATGACCCCCTCGGCCAATGCCGCCCACAACTGGTCCTGGTTGGCCCGCCCGCGGATGGGGGGTGCGCATTTGAATGACGTCGCCCCGCGCGGAACTTCTTCTGCTGATAGACAGAGATAATGCGGGCAGGTCTCCGCGCTTACGGGCAGCCCTTCCGCTTTCGCTCGCCGCAGGGTCGCGAGCGCACCGGCGCTCGAGAGATGGACGATGTGTGCCCTGCACCCAGTCTGCCTGACGAGATCGACGATGAGCGCAACGGCAGCATCTTCCCATTCCGGGGGACGGCTGTGCAGGTACGTAGCGTATTCGGCGGCATCGCCTTGTGCAGCGTCGCGCAATGGCAATTCGAGTTCGGCGTGCACGAGTAAGGGGACCTTCGCCACGCGCAATAGAGGCATCGCCTCGAGCAGATCGCGTGCCTCCACCGGCGGGAATTCGTCGATCCCCGACGGACAAAGGAAGCACTTGAAGCCCCGCACGCCAGCGGAGACCATGCCATGGATCTGGTCGGCATTACCGGGGATGACCCCGCCCCAGAATCCGACGTCGACGTAAAGCTTGCCTCGGGCCGCCTGCAATTTCGCGTGAAAAGACTCGAGTGACGTCGTCACGGGGCTACTGTTGAGCGGCATGTCGGCGAGGGTGGTCACCCCGCCGAGAGCTGCGGCCCGCGTCGCCGACTCGTACCCTTCCCATTCGGTGCGTCCAGGCTCATTGACATGCACATGGGTATCGACGAGGCCAGGCATCAGGACCAGGTTGCCGACGTCGATCACGTCACCCTGCGGGGGCCCTGGCTCTACGGCAGCGATGACACCATCGCGCACGATGACACCACCAGGACCAAGGCCCGTGGGGCCGAGCACGCGACGACTGTAGAGCCGGAGAGACAAAGGCGGCCTCCTCGGTAAGATTGACCCCGTGGCGCTACACTCTCTACCTTCCTCCTTTCGCCCGCAAGAGAGAGGCCTGTGGTGTTCACCTTCGTCGTAGATTGGCTGCACCTCCTGACCCGCTGGTTTCACCTCGTGGCCGGGGCGGCTTGGATCGGCGCGTCGTTCTATTTTGTGTGGCTCAACAACAACGTTCGTCCATTGCCGGACGACACTGCGCGTCATGCGGGGGGCTTGTGGGCGGTCCACGGCGGCGCATTCTATCTGGTGCGCAAGTTCAAGGGCGCCCCGGAGGAGCTGCCGTCGGCGCTGCATTGGTTCAAGTGGGAGGCCTACCTCACCTGGCTCAGCGGTGTGCTGTTGCTCGGCTTCGTCTATTGGCTGCACCCGGCCGTGATGATGGTGAAGCCGTCGTCGCCACTGTCGCCCGCATGGGCCAACGCCGTCGGCATCGCCGCGTTGCCGGTGGGGTGGCTCGTCTACGACCTCCTCTGTCGCTCCCCTTTCGTCCACCGGTCGCGGCTCTTCGCCGCCCTCGGCTACCTGCTCATCGGTGGTGCGGCCGTCGGCCTGCATACGGTGCTGAGCCCGCGTGCAGCTTTCGTGCACCTCGGTGCCATGCTCGGGACCCTGATGGCGTGGAATGTCTTCTTCGTGATCATTCCGGGCCAGCGCGCCATGGTCGACGCCATGAGCCGCGGGGAACCACCCCCGGTACAGCGTGGTCGGGCCGGCGCGCTCCGTTCATTGCACAACAACTACTTCACGCTGCCCGTGCTCTTCATCATGGTGAGCAACCACTTCCCCTTTACCTATGGGCACCCCGTGGGGTGGGTCGTGCTGATGGTCTTGGGCGGGCTTGGTGCTGTGGTGAAGCACTGGATGAACTTGCACGAACGAGGGCAACGAGCCCCGTGGGTCTTGCCAGCCGTCGCCGTCGGTTTGCTCGCGCTTGCCTTCGTCAGCCACGGTCCCTCTTCGCGCGCTCCTGCTGCGACCGGTGTCCCCACCCTTGCGCAGGTCAAGACGGTGATGCTGAAGCGCTGCATCTCCTGCCACGCGGCGAAGCCGACGCAGCCCGGTATTCTCGAGGCGCCCAAGGGATTTCGTCTCGACGTTCCCGAGCGCTGGCCGGAGCAATCGGCGCTCATCTATCAGCAGGCGGTGCTCACCGAGGCGATGCCTCTCGGCAACCTCACCGGAATGACCCGCGAGGAGCGCGCACTGCTCGGCGCTTGGATCGACGCTGGCTCTCCGCTCGATTGACAGAGGTGTCCCATGACGACGTCGTACATCCCTGCTTACGAACGCTTCCTCCCCGCGTCACTGGCGCGGCAGCTCGATGACGACGCTGAGCCCGTTGAATCTGTTCCTGGGCTGCGCTGCGCTCGCGGTTTGCGAGATTCCTTCCCGGACATCGAGACTGATGAGGCGCTACAGCTCGTGGTCGAAGTGTATGAGCGGGTGAAGTCTCGCCTCGACGAGGTTCTGAGGCAACGCGCCGTCGATCGCGCGTTTCTGGACGAAAATGTTCTCCAGGCAGTGACTCGCAACGCGGCTCGTGGGTATCACGACGCGGATTACGAGACTCCCATCGGTGCCCGCGACGAACAAGGCCGCGTCGTCATCGGGCCCTTGCCTGAGGCGCTGCCGCTCCAGCACGTCGACGTACCGGACTTCCTGGTGGGCGATCAGGTGACGCTCTTTGGACCTCCTGATACCGCCAAGATGGCCATCAACGCGATGAATGCGTGGCACCGCCGACTTGCCCACGAGCCAGCCCTCATCGACGAACTGCTTCGGGAGAGCGGCGCCGTGCCACGCTGGGGCGCCGACAACGAGGACAGCAAGACGCCGATCATGCAGAGCTACCTCGCTGCCTGCCAGAACTTGGTGGGATGTTTCGATGGCACCCTGCGCTATGTCGACGAAGGTCGAGGTCGTAATTACGAGCTCGCAGCAGACCATCGCGCCTTCCCGATCAAGCGTATCCCCGGTCTCTCTCTTCCCGACGGCAACCACCTCTACAAGGGCAACCCGCTGCCGCTGCACCTCTATGACCTCGTCACGCATCTTTGGCACAACCGCGCACACCGGGAGGCGCTGGTCTTCTACGTGCCAAAGCTCGAAAACGAAGAAGAGGCGGCCTATTTGCGAGACCTGATCGACACGGCGGAGAGCGCGATCCAACGACGAGACTCGAACTTCCCGCGCGGGGCTACCCGGGTGCTGCTGGTCTTCGAGAACCCGCGAGCCATCTTTCGCATCCGGGAGATGGCGGCGGCTCTCGGAACGCATTTCCTCGGCGGCAGCCTCGGGTGGCACGACTTCCTCGCGTCGACGGCGCGCCTGTTCAAGCATGACCCGCGCTATCGCATCCCCGTGAAAGCCGATCCAAACATCGTCATTCACCACATCAGGGAATCTCACGACATTTTGGCGAAAAGCCTCGGTCCTCTCGGCGCCCTGAAGCTCGGTGGCATGTACGGGGTGCTCTACGAGGACGGCAACGAGGCGTCGTATCGCGTCTCGATGATCGGCTTTATCAAGGACGTCGTGACGCAGCTCAAACGGGGACTTGATGGCTTCTGGGTCGCCCACCCTGACTTTGTGCGCATCGGTCTCGCGCTCGTCGCCGCCTACCGGCGCCAGGAACGCATTCCTCACGACGACACACTCGTTCGCCTCGTCGCAGCCCTCGTTCCCGAGGAGAAAGACCGCGGACCATTGTTGCGCTTCGTCTCCGGACCCGACGTCGAGGGACTCGCTCCCTCCGATCCCCGCTACTTTCGCGGGGTGCTGGCTGCCGACCTTGAGACCTCCGACGTCGTCGCCAACGACGACCCCGAGGAAGTGCGCTACAACATCTTCCAAGCCTTGCAGTACCTCGCCGATTGGTTGTGCGGGAATGGATGTGTTGCCCTCCCTGCGACCTTGCGCGACGGCAGCGGAGCGAAAGTGTTCGTGCGCATCATGGACGACCTCGCCACCACTGAGCGCTCTCGTTGGGAACTGTGGGCCGAAGTGCACCACGGGCGCGTGACGCGCGCGCGCTTCGAGCAGATCCTCGAGGAAGAGGTCGCCTTTCTCGCGGCAGACCGCGACACCGACGAGCGGCGCATCCAGGTGCGATGGCGGGGGGAGGCCGCGCGCTGGTACCCCGTGGCCGTGAAGCTGCTTCGCCAGCTCGTCACCGACGACGAGCCCGTGGAATTTGTGCCCGAGTTGACCTTGCCCTTCACCTTCGATTGCGTACGGAAAGCGGCCGACCCGTGGCAAGCGGCGGTGGCGCTTTGTCCAGGTAAGTGGTGCGGTTGAACTCCACAAACGCGCGCGGACGGCCGTTTTTCGGGGGTTTCCCTTTCAGAATCTGGACGCTACCTGCCTCCCATGCAGCGAAATCACCTCGTCTCTCTTCGCCCCTTCGTCCTCGCGCTTTCTCTCGCCGCCACATCCTGCGGTGGGCCTGCACCGTCGTCTGTCGACGATGAGGCGGATACCGCCACCGACGAAGACGCCGCCGACGAGGTCGCTGACCTTTCCCCCGGGGGCGATACCGACGACGTGGTGACCCCTCCTACTGACGATGGCACGACGACGGGTGGCTCTCCCACGGGAGGCGGAACCACGACCCCAGGCGACAACACCGACGTGACCGATGGCAGCGACTCCAGCGCCGGGCAAGAGCCTACGCCCCCCGCCGAGCCCCCCGCCCCCGTCCCCACGGTTGATCCAACCTGGGGCGCCGGCGAGCTCGCCATCCCCTCCGAGCAGGTCTTCGCCGTGCCCTCGGCGACGTCGCAGGTGCAGGACCTTCTCGCCGCCGAGTCGGGCCTTCCCTTCGACCTCAAGATCTGGGTTCCCTCGGTGCCTGGCACCTACGGCGTCGTCGTCTTCTTGCCCGGCTTTGGCATCACCACGCAGCGCCTGACGAACTTGCTCGGGCACGTCGCAGGGCACGGTGCCGTCGTCGTTGCCGTCGGTCTCCAATCGTCGCCCTTCAACCCCGTGACCACCGCCGAGGAAGCCGCCTCGATGGTCCCCGTCCTCGACTTCGTCACCGACGGGCTCGCTGCGTTCGTGACGGGGACCAACGCCGCCGCGTCCATCGACGGCCTACCCCCGGTGCTCGCCGCTCATTCCCGCGGCGGCAAGCTCAGCTGGCGCGTGCTCCTCGATGACCCCACCGCCGCGCGCGGCATCGCCTTCATCGACCCCGTGGACGCCCCACCCCCCGCCATCAGCGGCGTCACCGATGAGAACGCCGTGACCGGTCCCCTCGGGTTCACCGGTCCTGCCATGGTGCTCGGCACCGGTCTTGGGTCGACGGGCACCTTCGGTGGCTTCGGCCCCGCCTGTGCTCCCGAGGGCGACAACCACGTGCGCTTCGCCGAGGCCCTTGCGGCGGCCACCCACGTCGTTGACCCGGCTGCGGGGCACAACGATCTCCTCGATGACCCAGGCAACGCGTGTGTCAAAGGCACCGCCATGACCCAGTTCCGCACCGCTGCGGCCGGCCTCATCGTGGCGGTCCTTCGTGAGGTACACGGGGTGGCAGGCGCCACCGCCGCCGCCGCCAGCTCGAGCGCGGCGCCAGTCACCCTGACCACCCCGTAAGCCCCACCGCGCTTCTGCTGTGCGCGTGAGAGGCCCCGTCAGCGGGGCCTCTCGGCGTTTGGGCTGCGGGGCCTATCGTGTCCGTCTGGATCAGGCACCTGACCCGTGCCTTCGGTCGATACACCCCCCTGCTCCCGTCGTACCCGCGTCCCTGGTTCGCCCGTAACATCATGAACGCACGCAACGCATTGTAGAGGTCAGCCGCATGTCCAAGGTTGGGAAGTCTGGTGGAAACAATCCCGTTAAGGCCCCGCGGAGTCAGCCCAAAGCTCCACCCCCCGACGTCAAAGGGACCAAGAAGTCCGACAAGGTGGAGGTCAAGGGCAATGGCAGCCAGACCTCGGTCACCTTGAACGACAAGACCACCTTTGTGCGCGACGACAAGAAAGAGCCCCAGAAGACGATCGGTGTGGCGACGGGGGCAGGCAGAGACCACCTCATCGCGCAGAACCTCGAGCGAGCAAAGCTGAGCACCGGAAAAGGCAAAGACAAGGTCGAGGTGCGCAGCTCCTCTGACGTCAAGGTGAGGACCAAGAAGGGAGACGACGTCGTCTCGGCCTCTGACTCGAAGAACCTCACGTTGAGGACGGGCAAGGGTGACGACAAGGTCGACCTGCAGCGCGTCGAAGACTCTAAAGTCCGCATGGGGAAGGGGCGCGACAAAGCCACGGTGACCGACTCCAACAACGTGGGTCTCCGCGGTGGCAAGACCTCCATCCACACCACAGCGACGCGTGCGAGCCGTGAGGCCGGGCAAGAGAGCGCTCAGGTCGCGGCCAAAGCTGCCGAGCTCAACGCGAAGTTCGACGCCCAGAAGTCCCAAGGGAAGTTCGACGTCCAGCTCAGCAAGAACGGCGAGCTCAACATCAAGGGGAGCAAAGAGGGAGACAACCTCACCGTGGCCCAGGCCGACGGCAAAATCAGCGTGAAGTCCGGTGAGAAGCTCCTCGGCGAGTTCAGCGCCGACCAGGTGAAGGGCATCCACATCGACACCGGCAAGGGCAAAGACGAGGTCAACTTGAAAGGCCTCGAGGGGATCCCCACCTCGGTGAAGTCGGGCCGTGGCAAGGACCAAGTGAACGTCCTCAGTTCGAAGAATGTCGACGTGAGGACCGGGAAGGGCAAGGACTCCGTCACCACGGTCGACAGCCAGGATGTGTCCGTGCGCACGGGGCGTGGCAAAGACCAGATCAGCGATACCGGCTCGCAGAATCTCAGCGTGCGCGCCGGTCGTGGCAAGGACAAGATTGAGCTCACGGAGACCGTCGACAGCAAGGTGCATGGCGGCAAGCGTGTCGATCACACCACCGCCACTGACGCCGACAACGTGCAGACCGCGAGCACCCGCGTGAAGGTGTTCACCACTCCCAAGGCCGAAGCTCCCACTGCGGCACCGGCCCCCGAGGCACCGCCGCCTCCGGCGCCCCCGCCGCCTCCCGTCGCTGACTACGTGCCTTACGTGGCGCCCCCGGCACCTCCGCCCGTAGACACGCCTCCTCCTCCGGCGCCTCCTCCGCCCGCGGACTGTGACCCGCCCGTCGAGGCACCGCCTCCGCCCGCGCCTCCGCCTCCACCTCCGCCCGCGGATTATGTGCCGCCCGTCGAGGCACCTCCCCCGCCTGCGGCGCCGCCGCCCGTCGAGGCACCGCCCCCCCCCCCCCCCCCCCCCCCGCCCCCACCGGGGGGGGCCCCGCCCCCCGCCGGTGGGTTTGTCGACGAGTGAAGTCGTCGTGAGCCTTAGGCGCGGGCATCACGAGATGGTGTCCGCCCTTGCTGTCGGCGGCGTCGACGCCTTCAGGTGCCGTCGTGCATCACGGGGATGCGGACGTCGAAGCGCTGCGTCTCTTGGTCGCGATGGCAACTCAAGCAGGTGTAGGGCGACGAGGTGACGACTTGGTCGCCCGTGTCCGCTGCGAAGGTGCTGCGGTCCATCAACAGGCCGAACTCGTCGAAGGCCGCGAAGTCCAGAGAGCCATCGGCACGATCAGAGGGGAGCAGCACCTCGGTCTCACGCACTTCTCCGTCGTGGATCGTCTCAGCGATAGAGTACCCATCGAGCTCATAGATGTGCCGCCGCTCTCGCTTCGGGTGCGACTGCTCGAGCACGAAAGGCGGTACTTCACGCCAATCGCCCGAGCGGAGCCGCAAGTCGTCGAGGGACTTCGGCAGTCTGCGGTCGCACCCGTAGTATCGCGCGAGGCCACGGCGCAGGAAGCTGTAGTCGAGTCCCCCTTGGCCCGCGGGGTCGAGCACGGCGAAACCAGCCACCATGGCGTCACCGAGTGGGCCGCGGGCCCTGGCCACGGCGACGTCGAGGGTCTGGGTGTCGGGGGGCAGGTCGAGGGCATAGAGGAGCACCGCTCTTCTCAGCGCCGTGATCTCGCTGAGGTCGATGGTCGGGGCCAGGGCGTCGAGGTCGAGGGCTGCGAGCTCTTCGTCGTAGCCCGGACGCGCGTCGACGATGTTGATCTCAAGGTGCTGGCCCCCTGGATAGGGCTCGTCGCAAGCAAGACCGGCCGGTAGTTCTGACACGGCGGCGGGTGAGTCTACCGGAGCGGCTTCACAGGCCAGCGTCAGCGCGCAGAGGGCGAGGGGGAAGAGGCGAAGAGACATGGGGCGAACTCTCCGGGGGCGTCGCAAGGCGCGCCTCCGCGTGCCCAGAGTGCCTAGGTTGCGAGAAGTGTCTCAGCAACCGGGCAAGTGAGCGAGAGCACTGTAAAACTCAGATTCGGCTCGCTACACTGTACACATGAAGACCAGCGTACTCGCGTCCTCACCTGTCGGCGTCGACGCCGCCGATCGTTCTCTCGCCGCCAGCTCCGTGCGTCAGGTCAAGGCCGCGCAGAGTGACCAACGTCCTACCGGCGCCGAGGGTCGTCCCGAAGTCTCCCCCGGGGTCTCCGTCACCATCTCGAAAGAAGCCCGGGAGCTCGCTGCGAGCCTCTCGGTAGATGGTAAGGCGGGTTCCGCCGAGTCGTCCCTCAGAAGAGAGTCAGTCGCCCAGTCGGCCGCGATCAACATGTATCGCGCACAGACCGAGGCCGCTGCCTCAGCCGAGGAAGCCGACCGCGCTCTGCGAGAGGCCTTCAAGATCTAGCCGGCTGAGGCGAAAAGCCTCTTCAGCGGGTTTTCGCCCTGCCTGCGTTCTTGGGTGGGGGCCCCGGACGAGCTTTGCTCGACGGGGGGAGGGTCTGGCAACAGACCCTCCGGCGGAACGAGCCGGGTGCGCAAATCGACGAATGTCGATTTTGCCTCACCCTCCGAAGACCGGTGCCTCCTGGCAACCCTCAACGGCGGGCGCTGCTTCGTTCCGCTCGACGATAGAGGTCCACCCGCCGATCGCGGAAGAAACCCCAGGCAGCGCGATGCTGGTCGAGGAAATCGCGGTCAAAACTCGCCACGATCACGCCTTCGCTCGTCCGGTCGAGCTCGGCCACGAGGTCGCCACGGTGGTTCGCGATGAACGACGACCCATAGAAGGTCTGCGCCGCGCCGAGGCCTACCTCGGTGCCGACGCGGTTTGAGGCCACCACCGGCATTACGTTGGAAACCGCATGGCCGCACATGGCACGACGCCACGGATCGCGGGTGTCGAGGCTGCCGTCGTGGGGCTCCGAGCCGATGGCCGTTGGGTAGAGCAACACTTCGGCGCCGAGCAGGGCCATGGCCCGCGCGCACTCGGGGTACCACTGGTCCCAGCAGATGCCGACGCCGATGCGACCGAAGCGGGTCTCGAACACGCGGAAGCCCGTGTCGCCGGGGCGGAAGTAGTACTTCTCCTGGTACCCGGGCCCATCGGGGATGTGGCTCTTGCGGTAGACGCCGAGCAGACTTCCATCAGCGTCGACGACGACCACCGAGTTGTAATACCGCGGTCCCTCCCGCTCGAAGATCGAGATGGGCAGCGCAACGCCGAGCTCGGCAGCGAGGGGGGCGAGGCCGGTCACGCAGGGGTGCTCGCGCCAGGGGTAGGCTGACTTGAACCAGCGCTCGTCTTGGGTGGTGCAGAAATAGGGGCCCTGGAAGAGCTCGCTCGGCAGGATGACCTCGGCCCCCTGTGCGGCCGCGTCACGGATGAGGCGTGCGGTCTTCGCGATGTTCGCTTCGAGATCTTCGCCGTAGGCACATTGCAGAGCAGCGACGTGAAGGGTGCGCATCAGCGGGCTCCTTGGGGAGAGGCAGCGAGGAGCGCTGGCTCTTGCTGGGTGATGCAATGAAAGGCTCCGCCTCCCGTGAGGATGGCGCGCGCCGACAGCCCTACCACGAGGCGGCCTGGGAAGAGGGCGGAGAGCTCCGCGAGAGCCAACGGGGCGCTATCGGTTCCATAGACCGGCACCACGACGACGCGGTTCGTGATGAGGAAGTTCATGTGCGACGCCGGCACCGCCTCACCCTCTTGCCCTTCGACGAGGCCAGGTGAGGGCACGGTGCTGACCTTGAGGGAGCGCCCGCGGGCATCGGTCATCGCGGCAAGCGCACGCTCGATGTCGACGAGGACGTCGTGGTTCGGGTCATCTGGTCCCGCCGGCCGCTGACAGACCACATGGCCGGGCGCGACGAAGCGGGCCAGGTTGTCGATGTGGCCGTCGGTATGGTCGTTCGCCAGCCCCTCGTCGAGCCACAGCACCCTCTCCGCTCCGAGGGCGTCTTCGAGGGCGGCTTCCGCGCGGGCTTGGTCCCACCCTTCATTGCGGTTCGGATTCAGGAGGCATTGTCTCGTCGTCAGGAGAGTGCCTTCGCCGTCCCATTCCACGGCGCCCCCCTCGAGCAGGAAGGGGAACGATTGGCGGATCGCCCCAGCGGCTTTCGCCACATCGTCACCCACGGTTTCGTCGCCCTCGAGGCGGTATTTGCCGCCCCAGCCATTGAAGCCGAAGCGTCGTGCGACGAGGGTGGAACCCTCCTGCGCGAAGAGGGGGCCGGTGTCGCGCAGCCAGATGTCCCCGAAGCCCGCCTGTTGCACGCGGGCGCGGCTTGGGAGTTTCGCCCGAGCGGCCGCTTCTGCCTCGTCGCCACAGGCGAGGACCACCACCTCAGGGCCGGCGTCACCGTCGAGGATCGCCGCCACCATGGCCGCGTGCTCGCGTCGCGCATCATCGAGGTCGTCTTGCCAAAGATCGGTCGCAGAGGGCCAGCAGGTCCAGATCGCGCGTTGTTGAGCCCACTCTGCAGGTGGCATTGGTCTTGTCATGGGCGCCCTCACCTCCGCGTCGCTGCGGCTTTGACGACGTCGCTATAGAGTGCTTGCCAGTGGATGCAAGCCGGTGCGCCCCTCGCCTCTGACGGCTAGGGCTCAGCAGAGCGTCAGCTGGCCCCCACGACGCAGCGAGCCGATGATCTCGCCGCGGGTATCGCGGAGGGGCGTCTCAGCGAGGTCTGCAAGGGTGGCGGTGAAGATCTCGAGGCCGAGCGCGAGTCGCTCCTCGAGGTCTGCGAGGGCAGCGCACAAGGCGACCGGCGCAGCGCGCATGTCGCCACTCTCCACTTTCAGGGCGACGCCGAGGCCTGCCTGAGGCAACGCCGCGCAGTACACCCCCTCAGCCCCTACTTTGACGAGGAGCGTGCCCCGTCCTGCTTCGAGGAGGCGCGTGCAGGGACGCCCCGTCCCCGCCACAAGAGTCGGATGGCGCCAACATGCTTCGCGCAGTCTCCGCGGAGCCTCGTCGGCCGAGGCACCGAAGTACGCCCATGCGCGGGCCATCGCGGCGAGGGACACAAAGAAGGTCACTGCGCGACAGCCGTCGGTGGCGAGACCGATGTCCGCACGTGACTGGCCCGTCGTGCGGGCGATGTCGTCGAGGATGCGGCGCTGCAGTGGATGATCTTCGCGCTCGTAGCCGCGGAGGTCGAGATCGAGGTGACGGGCGAGGGCAAGCATGGCGGCGTGTTTGCCAGAGCAATTGCTGCCGAGTGGGCGCCAGGGGGGAGGAGCCGCGGTGACGTCGACATGAGCCAGGGCGGTGAGCGGCGGGTGAGGACCGCACGCGAGGTGGTCCTCGCCGCAATCGCATGCCGCCAATATTTCGCTCGCCACTGCCAGGTGACACGGTTCACTGGAGTGCGAGGCACATGCAAGGGCAAGGGCCTCGTCGGATAACTGAAATCGATCCGCCGCACCTTCATCGACGAGTGCGAGTGCCTGCAGCGGTTTCGCCGCCGAACGCCAATAGGTTTCTCGCGCGCAGTCGCCAGCACTCGCCAGGAGACGTCCCGTGGTGTCGACCACTGCCAGAGATACGAGGTGTTCCGATTCTCGACGACCACCACGGGTAGACTCGATGAAGAAGGTGCTCATAGACTGCCGTCTAGGGCCTGGCGCTGTCGGCGAAAAGACCTCGCGGCGGCAGCGCGCCGATTTCTCGCCAATCCGAAATCTCGAGAACCCGCCTGGGTTTCATTCTCCTACACCCTCGATTATTGTTTTCGTTACCGCTTCGAGCGCGGCGACCGTGAACATCAGTCACTGCATTGGCCGTGATATCGAGGGGATCCGTATGAAGACGTGGCCGTTTCTCTCCACGATGCTTCTCTTCATGAGCATGTTCTTCGGAGCCGCTCCGGCTACAGCCAATCGCTGCGATGACCAAAACCCCTGCACAATCGACACCTGGGTAGAACGTGTCGGCTGTCTGAATACCTCAATCACTGGCTGTCAGGCTTGCACGAACGATAGCCAGTGCCCTGACCCTGACAATAACCTCTGCACCGGAACCTACTATTGCGAAGAAGTCACGGGTCTCTGCACCAAGAACCCGGGCACGGTGGTCTCCTGCGACGAGAGCATTGATACGGCATGCAGCCAGACGAAATGCGATCCTGCGACGGGTCAGTGCGTCGCTGTTGCAGCCCCGCAAGGTACAAGTTGCAATGATAAAGATCCCGGCACCCTCAACGACGTGTGCCTCAATGGTCTCTGCATGGCAGGGATTGACCAGTGTGCTTACCAGGCTGACGCAGACTGCGCCGACGACGGTAACCTCTGTAATGGTATCCCTTATTGCGACAAGTCGATATTTCCCTTCGCCCGCAAGACGAACGCTGGCACCATCGTATCCTGTCAAGCATCGAATAATCCGTGTCTTTCCTCCACCTGCGATCCTGCGAATGGAGTCTGTAGCCTGGTGCCCACCCAGGCAAGTTGCGACGACAATAATGCCTGCACCATCGAGGATGCCTGCACGAACGGAGTCTGCAAAGGGATCTTGGACATTGGGCCCGCCGCCACATGCCAATGTGCTACCGATACAGATTGTTTAGCGCTCGAGGACGGCGACCTGTGCAACGGGATCCTTTATTGCGATATTGCAACCGGAACCTGCGAACTGAATCCTGCTACGGTCGTTTCCTGTCCCAGCGTGGACAATTCTGCGTGCGTAGAGAATGTTTGCGACAAGACTACGGGCGTCTGCGCTCTAAAAGACAAGATCGGTGCGTGTGATGATGGTGACGCCTGTACGGGCGATGACCAGTGCCAAGCGGGTACCTGCGTTGGGCAGGCGAGCGTGGGTGGTTCTGCCGCGCTGTGTGAGTGTCAGTCAGATGCCGACTGTCCTCAGGATGAGAATCTGTGCCGTGGGTCGCGTTATTGTGATGCACAGACGAATACATGCGTTCTCAATCCTGCGACCGTGATCGAGCCCGGAGTACCCTGCAACGAAGACGTCGACTGCCCCGCGTCTTTTCATTGTTCCGGCGCCCAAACCGGAGTTGATGATCAAGGAAACGCAGTGAAGCGCCTCGGGTTTTGTACCCGATGCGCCAATGTGCAGGATAGCGACTGTGAAGTCAGCCGCTGCGACCCTGCCGACGGCGTCTGCAAAATAACCGCGCTGGCGGACGGGGAGGTCTGTGTTGGCGATGGGGACCCTTGTACCATCGGTGAAAAATGCCTGAACGGTAGCTGCGTCGCCATCGATGACGTCGGGGTGGGGCAGACGTGTGAATGCCGGCAGGACAGTGACTGCGCAGCCCTTGAAGATGGTGACCGATGCAATGGGACCCTATATTGTCAGGTCAATACTGCCACCTGCGAGCTAAATCCCGCGACCGTGGTCATCTGTCCCCATGTAGCAGATGAACAATGTGCGCAGGATCTGTGTGACCCAGCCACCGGAATCTGCTCGACGAAACCGGTCACGGACGGCGCACCCTGCAACGACGGAGACCGCTGTACGACCGGCGATACCTGTGAGGCAGGACAATGCGCTCCAGGAACAGACCTATGCGGTTGTCGTTTCGATGAAGACTGCCCACACGACGATGACCTGTGTACCGCCGAACTCTATTGCGACCGGTCGAAGCTTCCTTGGCAATGTGTCGCGCGCCCCGGAGCCCGAGTACGATGCGGCGACGAAGAGCCCGATGATTGTTATGACGCCACCTGCCAAGCGGACGGAGGATGCGCTTACGTTGCCCGGGCTGACGGTTCGCCATGTGATGATGGCTCGCCCTGCACGGTCTCTAGCTCGTGTGTCGGGGGAATATGTGAAGGAGTATCGTTGTGCGGTAGTCATGGCGAGTGTGTTGTTGGCGCCGCTGGAGCACCGAGCTGTATCTGCGATGCGGGATGGACCGGGCCGCAATGCGAAATCCAGACCACGCTAAGCACGCCATGTGGCGAGACGGGTCAGGAGCCAGCGTGCAGTGAGGGAGATGAAAACGGTGGCGTATTGGCATTCTGTTCGGCAGACCCCTCCACCACTGGCGCGTCCCATAT
>JBMTAX010000013.1:0-17075 GCA_049429145.1 Myxococcota bacterium | reverse complement strand
CAACGGCCACCCACATCCCGCACCACAGCATCGACAAAGACTTCATGGCAGACCTCGCTGCCATTGTGGGCCGCGTTGTCGGCCAGAGACAAGTTTCCTGCCCTGCGGCTCGCCCGGCACGTGGTGACGCCACCGGGCGAGCGCCCTCTCTCTAGCGGCGTCGCCGACCGAGGGGCAGGGCGAGGAGCAACAGCGCGAGCAATGCCTGCACCGGCGCGCCCGGGGCAGCGTGCGCCTCGAGGTTACAAGAGAGGCCGCCCTGTTCGTCCCTGTCCGCGTCGCCGGTGTCGACGTCCTCTTGGGGTTCGGCTTCCTCCTCTGCCGCCCCACAGCCGTCCCCGACGCACAGGGCATCGGGGTCACAGACATCCCCGGTGCCGTCTTGGTCCGAGTCGAGCTGGTCAGGGTTCGACTTCGTCAGGCAGTTGTCACAGATGTCGCCCACGCCGTCGCCATCGGCGTCGGCTTGGTTGCGGTTCGAGATGGCCGGACAGTTGTCGTCGACATCCAGCACGGTGTCTTCGTCTCGGTCGCTTGTGGGCGCGCAGATGTCACCCACGCCGTCTTCATCCGTGTCTTCCTGCGCTGGGTTCGAGACATCGGGGCAGTTGTCACAGACGTCGCCGACGAAGTCGATGCTCTCCAGAGGCTCGGATTCCTCTTGGCCTGGGTTGGGCGCGAGCTTGCAGTTGTCGCATTCGTCGCCCACCCCATCGTCATCGGCATCGGCCTGATCGAAGTTTGGAATGAGGCGGCAGTTGTCGCAGTAGTCGCCCCGCCCATCTCCGTCCTCGTCCCATTGGTCGCCATTGACGATGTCACTGCAGTTGTCGCAGCTGTCGCCGCGGCCGTCACCGTCGCTGTCGAGCTGGTTGGGGTTTGACGCGAAGAGGCAATTGTCGAGTTCCGTCAGCGTGAGGGTGTAACCGGCGGGGACGTTTGCCGCGCTCGTCACGCAGAGCTTCTCTGCACTTGCGCTGTCGACGTAGCCATCCCCATCCGTGTCACGATAGGCGCTCACGCCTCCGGTGACGTCGTAGCTCGCAGGGTCACTCGGCGCGCAGTCGCACAGGTCGCCGTACCCGTCTTGGTCGGTGTCGACTTGATTCGTGTTCTTCACCGTCGGACAGTTGTCGTTGCCCACTTTGGCGTAGCCCAAGGGAGGGCTCCCGTTGGTGCACTGTGCTGTCGTGGTCCCTGTGCCGACGCCGTCTTGTTCGGTGTCGAGATAAAGGTTCATCGCGAGGTAGCGAACGTTGTCGGTGTCGTCACAGTCAATGACCCATTTTTCGCCCGCGCCGAGGAATGCATAGCCCGAGGGAGGGCTTCCGCCGACACATTCTTGGACCTTCGCCGCGGTCAGGCTCTTCGGGGAGCCATCTTGGTCTGCGTCGGTGTAGAGGTCTTTGTATTGGTATTTCTGTGCTCCGGTCGCGGCGCTGTCGTCGCAGTCGGTGCCCGGCGTCGCGGCGTAGCCCGCCCGCAACGTCGCACCGCTACACACTTGCACCTTGGTAGCGTTCAGCGCGTAGCCGTCGTTATCGGCGTCGGTATAGCCGTCGAGCAGCTGGTAGTAACTCGCGTTCGAGTCGTCACAATCCTCGCTATCCTTTGTGGTGTACCCGGCTTTGAGAGCAGCCCCACTACACACAGGTGTCAGCTCGCTATCCTGCTGGCGGTACCCGTCCTTGTCGGCATCGAGATATCCATCGAGGTTTTGGAAGTAGTTCGCATTCGTGTCGTCACAGTCCTCGACGACGTTGGCGGTATACCCCTCTTTCAAGGCGGCTCCACTGCAGACGGGGGCCAGCGCGCCCCCAGGTTTCCGGTAACCGTCGTTGTCGGCGTCTTCGTAGCCGTCGAGATAGCGGTAGTACGTGGCGCTGGCTTCGTCGCAGTCTGTACCCAAGGACGTGTACACGTAAGTCTGCGGTAGGGTCAGGTCGCCACAGTACTCTCCCGCGGCCGCTGTGGCGCCGTAACCGTCGCCATCGGCGTCGAGGTAGACGCCGGTAAAGCGCTTGAACTTCGTCTTATCCTGGGGCTCGCAGTCGTCACCGGGCGCGAACGCAAGGCCGTCGTCGTTCTTCTCCTCGCCGACGCAAACATTCTGACCGACCACAGTGGCGTTCGTCGCCACGCCGTCATCGTCAGGATCGGCATAGGTGCTGACGTACCGCCAGACGGCAGCATTTTCGTCATCGCAGTCGATCCCTTTCGATACGCCGACTGCGGCCTCCTTGGCCACGCAAGCAGCGTCCTTCACATATTGGTCGCCGTCACCATCTGTTCCAGAGAAAACCTGCTGGGTGGCGTCCGCGTCGTTGCAATCGACTCCCGCTGAGTTCGCAACGTAAGGAACAGCGCGCGCAGCTCCGCTGCAGATATCTGTCGCCTCTGGCGCATCGCCGTATCCATCGTTGTCTTCATCTCGGTACGAGGACAAGAACTGATAGACTGCAGGGTTATTGTCATCACAGTCGGAACCTGCAGTCGCTGCGTAGCCATTTCGAAGCTGGGCACCGCTGCAGACCTGCAAGGCATTCCCATTTGCCGCTTTGCCATCGCCATCTGTGTCCACATACCCGGTCTTCAGTTGGTAGTAGAGCGCGTTGGCGTCGTCACAGTCGTTGCCAGCAACGTTCGCATAGCCGGGGGGGAGCGCGGCGCCCGTACAGAAGTCTTGCTTCAGCGCGCCAGCCGCGGCGTGGGTGTCATTGTCGCCGTCGATATAACCGGAGAGGATTTGGTACACCTGTTCGTCATTGTCATCGCAGTCAGTGCCGGCACTGTTCACATATCCCACGGGCAGGTTCGCGCCCGTGCAGACCTGCGTGGCCAGCGAGGTGGCCGGAGCTACGCCGTCTCTATCTCCGTCGGCATACCCGGTGAGATAGCGGAAAACTGCATTATTATTGTCGTTGCAGTCGACGCCGCTTGAATTCGCAACATAGGGCGCAACACGGGCGGCCCCGCTGCAGATCTGCTGCGCCGCCGCGGCGTTGCCGTAACCGTCGGCATCGACGTCGGTATAGGAGAGCAGGTTCTGATACACCTGCGCATTGTTGTCGTCGCAGTCGTTCCCACCCGCCGCAGCGTAGCCGAGGGGGAGGTTAGCCCCGCTGCACACATCGATACTGACCGCCGAGACGGCTCGCCCGTCGTTGTCAGCGTCGGTATAGCCCTTGAGCAACTGATATCGCTGTCCATCGGCGGGAGCACAGTCACACACGTCACCGGCCGCGTCGTTGTCTTGGTTCAGTTGGTCAGCGTTGGCGATGAAGGGGCAGTTGTCGACCGTGTCGAGCTTCGCGTCACAGTCTGAGTCGGGAAGGAGAGGATTGTTGGCCTTCGAATTCGAAAACCCCGGCCGGCTGATGTCGTTGGTACGAGCAGGGGTCGTGCCTTCCGTCCACAACCCGCAGGGGTCACCCAGCTCCTGCCCGTTGCTTTGGCCGTCGCCATCGGAGTCGAGGCTCCACAGCTGCGACCAGGCGACGTCGTAGTCGTAACCGAAATTGTCAGCATCGTAGGCGTTGTTCCGTGCCGTCACCCAGGCCGTACCAAACGCATTGCGGGCGCCTCCCCCCGCGGTGGTGTGACACGTCAAGCACGAGTTCACATTGGCGTTTGGCAGGTAATAGACATAGCCCGGGTATGCCGTGGCCGCCGAGTCCCACAAGAACATCGAAAGTGCCGCACAGACGAACGCTCCACGAAATGTCACCAAAGCATCCTCCGCCCCTCTGCGGCCCACTGTGACCCGCTCAGCCCCTAACCCTATCGCTTCTGGGAAAAGCGCCAAAATCAACTGCCTGCCGTCTCAGCCGGTGACAAGAATCGATGTGCGCAAATGTAGTTGAAGGGGCGAGGTTGGGCGCTCATGGGATCAGCGTCGAAATTGAACAACAGCTCGGTCATTCGACCGATACGATTCTCCTGAGACAGGATCGGGTGCTGCATTTGGAGCGCCAGAGACTCTCAGGTTAGTTTCATCCAGGCAGCGTCCTGCGGAATCGGTCCCACTTCCCATCAAGAGGCATTCCCGTGGCATTTCCCATTACCCTCTCTCGCCGCTCCGGTGCGCTCCTTGTCGCCGGTCTCGTCGTCGCCCTCAGTGGCTGCGTGCGAGACAACCCCACCGAGGGGGACGAACCCACCCCGCCACAGCCAGATGCCGGGGAGGCCGACGCTGGGCTGCAAGAGCCCGCACCGCAAGATGCTGGGCAGACCGGGGATGCTGGGCAGACCGAGGATGCTGGCGCAGGCGATGATGCGGGCACGGCGACGCCCACGGATGCCGACGGCGATGGCGTTCCGGATGCCACCGACAATTGTCCGAATACACCCAACGCCGACCAGGCCAATGAAGATGGCACCGCCGACAACCAAGGCGACGTCTGCGACAATGATGCGGATAACGACGGTGAGCCCGACAATACGGACAACTGCCCCAACACCCCGAACGCCGACCAGCTCGACTCCGACCTCGACAACATCGGCAATGCCTGTGAGCTGGCGACGTTCAACGGCGGCGTAGACGTTTGCGGCGACCGCTACCGCACTGGCGGCGAGACCTGCGATGACGGCAACACCACCGCTGGGGATGGGTGCAGCCCTACCTGTCGGGTCGAACTCGGTTATTCCTGCGGACCGAGCGGCGAGGAGCCCTGCCGCACGGTGTGTGGCGACGGCATCAAGAGCCCCAATGAGGTCTGCGACCCCGGCAGCAATGGGGCCAACGTAGGGTGTACGGCCTCGTGTATCGCCAAGCGTGGCTATATCTGTCCAACGAACGGCGCACCCTGTTTCACCGTCTGTGGCGATGGCCAGCAGGTAGGAGCGGAGGAATGTGACGATGGCAACATGGGCGAGGGCGACGGCTGCTCAGATACTTGCGACCTCGAGGTCGGCTACAACTGCAGCACGGGAGTCTGCCTGACCGTCTGCGGTGACGGATACACCCGGGGCGACGAAGAATGTGACGACGGAAACGCGGTGGCCGGTGATGGCTGCGGCACAAGCTGTGCCGTTGAAGCTGGTTACGAAGCCGTTATCAACCCCGACCTCACCGTGACGGTAGTTCCCATCTACGGGGATTCTCAGGTGAGTGAGCCGGAGCAGTGCGACGACGGTCGGCATTGTTCCGATGGAACGGTCTGCGCTGCTGATGCTGACTGCGGCGCCGCAGACGTCTGCGAGGCGCGATCTGGGGATGGCTGCAGCGCCACGGGACAACTGGAGGATGGGTACCGCTGTGTCACCCCCGGCCAAGCGTGTGAACTCGGCAACAACAATGGCATCATTGAAGGTACTGAACAGTGCGACGACGGTAACGCGGTCTCGGGTGATGGGTGCTCCAATGGCGGGCTCGACGACGGCTACGTCTGCAGTGGAGAGCCCAGCGTTTGTACCGCCGACGTGGCTGGTGGATACGAGTGCAAGGGTGCCGCGCAAAATGGGGCCGCCTGTGACCCTGGTCCGAACTACGGTGACGGCAAGCTTGCGGGCGACGAACAGTGTGATGACGGCGGTGCGGTCTCCGGGGACGGTTGCTCGGCCACGGGGCAGATCGAGGTGGGCTTCGTCTGCCCCACCCTCGGCCAGGCCTGTGAGGAGGTTCATGGCGACGGTCGCGTTGTCGGCGATGAGGAATGTGACGATGGCAACCAAATCAATGGCGACGGTTGCGACAAATACGGTCAACTCGAGGACGGCTGGCTGTGTGATGTCGACGTCGACCCGACGGTCTGTATCGAAGACCTCGGCGATGGGCTCATCGTTGGTGACGAGGAGTGCGACGACGGGAACCAGAGCAACAACGATGGCTGTACCCAAGGCTACTTAGACGCCGGTTATAGCTGTCCGCAACCGGGGGAGGCCTGCCAGATCGTCAACAACGACGGTATCATCGTTGAGCCCGAAGAATGTGACGACGGCAATAACGTGGACAACGATGGCTGCACCGATGGTAATCTCGACGTGGGCTACACCTGCAGCGGGCAACCGAGCGTGTGCACCGCCAATGTGGCGGCAGGCTACGAGTGCAAAGGTGCAGGGGATGTGGGCGCAGCGTGTGACGCAGGCCCGAACTACAGCGACGGCATACTGAGCCCCACCGAAGAGTGCGACGACAAGAACGCGGTGCAGGGCGACGGTTGCTACAACGGAAAAGTCGAGCTCGGTTACGGCTGCGACTACAACGCCGCCCAGGCAAAGAGCATCTGCACCGCGGTCATCGGTGACGGCCTTATCAAGGGTGCCGAGCAATGTGACGACAAAAACAAGAACAGCAATGACGGTTGTTCGGCCACCGGCCAGCTCGAAGACGGTTGGCAATGCCCGGTCGCCGGGCAGGCGTGCGCCCCCGTGATCGGTGACGGCAAGAAGGTGGGCAACGAGCAATGCGACGATAAGAACAAGGTCAACGGCGATGGTTGCAGCGCCACCGGCCAGATCGAGGTCGGCTACCAGTGCCTCACTGTCGGCAGCCCGTGTACGCCGATCATTGGCGATGGGCTCCTCAAGGGCAACGAGCAGTGTGATGACGGAAACAAGGTCGCCGGTGATGGTTGTTCGGCCACTGGTCAGCTCGAAGCCTATTGGACCTGTCCCACAGTCGGACAAGCCTGCAAACCCATCTACGGGGACGGACAAAAGGTGGGCGCAGAGGCGTGCGACACTGGCAGCAACAACCGCAACACGGGCTGTTACAACGGCGTCGTGCAAGACGGATGGACCTGCGACGCGGCACAGCCGACGGTCTGCGACGAAACCTACCCGGACGGCAAAGTCGTGGGAGCCGAGCAATGCGACACGGGCAATGCCACTGACCCCGGCTGCAACAACGGGACGATCGTAAACGGGTACGTTTGTCCTGTTGCGGGTCAGGCTTGCGCGGTAGTCAACAACAACGGCGTCATCACTCCTCCTGAGGAATGCGACGACAGTAATGGCGTTGCCAATGACGGTTGTACCGATGGAAAACTCGACGCTGGCTACGTGTGCACGGGCGAGCCCAGCGTATGTACTGCTGACGCAGCACAGGGTTACGAGTGTACGACCGCAGGTGCCGTCGGCGCAGCTTGCGTGCTCATGCCCATCTACGGGGACGGCAATCTGGCGGGCAACGAACAGTGTGACACCGGAAACACCACAGACCCTGGCTGCGTGAATGGCGTCATCACGAACGGCTACGCGTGTCCCACTGTGGGGCAGGCCTGCGCCGTCATCCTGAACGATGGCATCGTCGCTGGCAACGAGCAGTGCGATGACGGCAACGGGCAGAACGGGGATGGCTGCGATGCCAATGGCCAGCTCGAAGCCGGCTGGACCTGTGATACAAAACCAGAAAATACACCCGACACCATCGACTGCGCCCCTGACTGTGGCGACGGCCTCATCCGCGGTGACGAGCTGTGCGACGATGGCAATGCGAACAACAACGATGGCTGCAACAGCGCGACCCAGAATGATTGCCGTGAAGTGACCCAGGGCTATGCCTGCAATGGTGAGCCGAGCGTATGCAACGCCATTTGCGGTGACGGTCTCATCCGAGGCGCCGAGGTCTGCGACGACGGCAACACCAACAACAATGACGGGTGCCAGGCCAACTGTCTTGCTGCGACCCAAGGATTCACCTGTACAGGGCAGCCGAGTGTGTGCAGCGCCATCTGCGGCGACAGCCTCATTCGTGGCAATGAGGTGTGCGACGATGGCAACACCAACAACAATGACGGATGCCAAGCCAACTGCCTCGCCGAGACCGACGGCTATAACTGCGTCGGTGCTGGCAACGGCTCGTGCTTCGCAGCGTGTGGTGACGGCTACATCGTCACTGGACAAGAGGAGTGCGACGATGGCAACACCAACAACAATGACGGCTGTAGCGCTGCCTGTGAAGTCGAGGACGGCTTCACCTGTGCCGGCGGCAACCAGGTCAATGGCACCAACCCCAGCGATTGCGACGCCACATGCGGCGACGGCCTCAAGCGGGGCGCCGAGCAATGCGACGACGCCAACAATGCCAACGGCGATGGTTGCACATCCACCTGCACGGTCGAGAACGGCTACGTCTGCACCGGGGAAGGCGCGGGCTCTTGCCAGCTGGAGCTGAAGGCCTTCTTGTCGTCGACGGCCTATCAGGCCGGGGGCAACAAGCGCTTCGCTGACGCGGTTACCCAGTGCCGGGCCGACACAGGCAACAACTCGGCCTTCGTTTGCTCGAAGGCCGAGTTGGATACCAGGGCGGCTGCGGGCCAAGTGCACCCCGCCGTGTTCGGTCAGGAATTGTGGCGCGGGGACGGCAATACCTTCTCGTGCAACAATCTCCTGTACAACAGCGGTCACCTCTTCAACGCGACGACGATGAACCTCGCCAGCGGCGCGACCACCGCCACAGCGATTCAGCGAAACTGCGTCTCGAGGACCTACCGCTTCGCTTGCTGTCTCCCCTGATATGGCGACAAGCGGACTTCTGCGCGGGGGCGTCTGCCTCCTCCTCCTCACGGGCACTTCGCTCGTGGCGGGGGAGGAGGTTTCTCTCGTTGGAAGAGACGCGAAAGACGTCACGGTACAGCTCGGAACCCTCGAGGCACTCGAGGACGGGCTCCATCTATTTCGTCGGACGCGAGCGGCGCAATTCATCGACGCCTACAGCAACGAGCGCTACACGAAAGTTCCGTTCGTCGAGCAGCTCTCGCTGTACGTTGCCGAAGGTCGTTATGAAGACCTCTTCCTCGCGGGAGATGACGCCTTCGCCTTCGAGGCCGACGGTGTCTTCGGGGCGCAGACCAAGCCCGCCCCTGTGCATGACGGTGCCCGAGGGGGCGCAGATGGCGCCTCTTGCAGGGCGTGTCATTTCGCCGGCGGGCCCGACGGGGCGGGCAGCTCCACGCAGCGTGCTCTCACGAGCGGCGACGGCGTGCATTTCGCCTCGGCCCTCGTGAGGGACGCGCCTCATGTCAAGGGGCTCGGTTACGTATCGAGGCTCGCGCGCGAGATGGAGGAAGAGCTATTCGCGACGCGCCTCGCCGCCGAAGAGGCAGCGCTGCTCACCGATGCCCCGGTTCGATTTCCGCTGGTCGCCAAGGGGGTATCTTTTGGCGAGCTCTGGGCGCTGCCCGGGGGCGAGGTGGACGCGAGTGGTGTAGAAGGCGTCTCGCCAGACCTGCAGATACGCCCCTTTGGGCGGAAAGGACGCCACGCCGATTTGGTGAAATTCGCCGACGAGGCGCTGCAAATCCACCATGGACTTCAGACCGCGTCGCGGGTGAGTGAATTTGAGGGGAACGCGGAACTCCTCGGCGCGGGCCCTCCTGATGATCCCGACGGCGACGGCGCGGTGGTGCTCGGAATGTATTCCGCCGAATACCCGGGCACCGAGCTTCCTCACGCACATTCGCTATTGCTCGCGGCCTATCTTGCCCTCATCGGTGTGCCGGAGATTCACCCCCCGCGCCGCCCAGACCTATTGGAGGTGTGGACGAGGGGGCGAGCGCTCATGAACGAGGTGCAGTGCACGTCGTGTCACGTCGAGCGACTGTGGCTGCACGATGACGTCCTCGAGCTCAGAGGCCGTGGCGCCTTTGACACCACCCTGCAACTGCCGTTACTCGAGGCCGGCATCGAGCCAAGGCCCCGGCGCACCATCTTCGGGAACGACGATGAACTCCTCGGCGTGGCGCCCCTTTTTCTCTACAGCGACCTGAAGCGACACGACCTCGGACCTGAGGCCGCTGAGGCCGACGACGAGATACTTCCCGACGGCAGTATTGTGCCGGCTTCCGTCTTCCTCACCCGGTCGTTATGGGGTCTCGCGGACACGGCGCCTTATATGGCCGACGGCAGCGCCCTCACGGTACACGACGCGATTCTGCGGCACGGCGGCGATGCAGCGCCTTCTCGCGCGGCGTACCTTGCCCTCGCCGAAAATGATCGAGCCGCGTTGCGGGTGTTCTTGCTCTCGTTGACGCGCACGACCGAGGTGCTGGTGGAATGACGTTTGCCCAAAACCACCTGCCTGCGTCTCTCGTTGCCACGATGCTGTGGACGGCGGTTGCATGTTCGTCGACGGAGACGAGTGCGACCGCCGAGCCAGAGTCGACGCCAGTGCCGAGCCCTGAGGAGCCGTGCCCCTCCGCGGCATGGCCTTCATTGGGCGTCGTGGATGCGCGTGTCGATGTCGAGACGGCCCAGCGCTATCTCGACTGGCGCACGCAGCGAGAGCAAGACCGCCTCCTTGAGGAACTCGAGCCCGCAAAGCTGCAGGCCGCCCTCCGCATCGAACAGCGCGATCTTGCGCGGGGCTGTTACAGCCTCGACGAGGTGGTAGACCTCGGTCGTCTGCTTTTCTTGCGCGACTACACCAAAGCGGAGGGGCACGGTCACGACGACAAACTCTACCGCTTTCACACCGGCCGCTTTGGCGGTCCCGACGCCACGTCGTGTCAGAGCTGTCATTGGAAAGGCGGTGAGGTAGGGGCGGGCGATCGCGTCGACAATGCCTACCTATTCGGAGATGGCGACGACGTCACCACCGCCGACCTACGGAATCCGGTACCCCTCTGGGGCGCAGGCTGGATGGAGCTCGTCGCCAGCGAAATGAGCCAAGAGCTCGCCGCACAAGCCGATGCTCTGCTGCAAGAGGCTGACGCCACGGGAGCACGTGTCGAAAAGGAGCTGGTGGCGAAGGGGGTGTCTTTCGGGCGCCTCGCTGCATCGCTCTCGGCAAACGGACAACTGGATCTCGACACCAGCGCCGTGCTCGGCGTCGACAGTGACCTCGTCGTCAAACCCTTCGGCTGGAAGGGGACCTATCGAACCTTACGCGAGATTGTCGGCGCCAGCCTGCAGCTGCATTTGGGATTGCAGCCCGAGGAAGTCGTCGAAGCCCCTGCCGCCTTCGGGGTCGCAGTGGGTGAAGCCGCACCCGCGGACCCCGACGGCGATGGCGTCGAGCGGGAGTTCACCGCAGGGCAAGTGAGCGCGTTGGTGCTTTATCTCGCTACCCAGGACGCGCCGCCCTTCCTCGTCCCTGAAGAAGGGGTCTTCCGCCCCTATGAGCTGTATTCCCAGGAACTCGAATTCATTCGGTCACCGGAATATGTCCAAGTTTGGACGGAGGGGTATTCGCTCTTTCGCACCACGGGCTGCGCGACATGTCATGTGCCGTTTTTGCCCGTTGAGCAAACGTTGTATCGAACCAAGCCCGCAGCAGACACCGTCGACCTCGTCGTCGATATCGCCACCGAGGGTGCCAAGCCAGTGCCTCCCCAAGACGACGAGGGGCGCTATCTGGTCGCCGCCTTCAGCGACTTTAAACGACATGACCTCGGGGCGGGGCTGAAGAGTCTGCATGACGACCGCGGCGTGCCTGTGCAGCAATGGTTCACCCGTCCCCTGTGGGGGCTGAGCCAAAGCTCGCCCTATCTGCACCAAGGTGATGCCATGGTGGTCGATGACGCCATAGCCCGTCACGGTGGCGAGGGCGAAGAGGCAAAGCTCGCCTTTCTGCGGCTCAGCACCGCAGAGAAGGAAAAGTTCCGGTTCTTTCTGGCCTCGTTGGCGAGAGCCCCCCGTGTACGCGTGCGCTAGAGCATCCCACAATGCTGCCCCAGGTCTTCCCCGGTGCGCCGAGGTGCGACTCCTTACAGGTCGCCGACAAGATCGATCGCCTACGTCCTGAATTGCACCACCGGTGCCTCGATGTTTGCGGCAGTATTGATTGGCGCGTTACCGTCACTCCGCGAGCTATTGCGCTCGGCTTCTCGCTTTCACGCGAGCATGAGGCTGCCACCCATGAATCGACGCCACCTGCGATGTCCCTCGACGCTGAGTTCACTGGTTCTTGCGCTCGCTACCGTTACAGGTTGCGGACCCACGAGTCCCCCTGGGTCTGATGAAGACGCTGGGGAGGTGCCTTCGCAAGACGCGGGTTCTGCTGACGCGGGGGTGCAAGACGCCGGTCAGCAAGACGCCGGTCAGCAAGACGCCGGGCCGCCCGATGCCGGGCAGCAGGACGCTGGGCCTGGCCCCAGCGAACGCGAGGAGGAAGAACCCTATGTGGCTCCCGAGCCCCCTCCGACCACGGTGACCCTCTCGGGGACCGTGAAGGAACGGCAGTTCAGCAATCCGTCACCTGCGCAAGACGTCAAGGTGGTGCTCTACAACACCGACTGCGACGGCGATAACGACGTCGACGCAGAGGACCGAACGGCCTGCACGGCGACCTCGAGCCAGCAGGGCGCCTATTCGATCTCGAACCTTCCGCCAGCGTCCGTGCTCGCCATCGCCCTCGACCGCACTGGGGAGACCTGCACCTTCGAGAACGGCAACAACGCGACCTGCAGCGCCGCCCATTTCTCGACCATCACTGGCGCCAAGACGGGCACGAACACCGCGGCGGCCCAAGACCTCTATTCCGTGCGGTACCAGTGGTTGCTCGAGCAGGCCGTGCGCTGCGGCGTCGCTGCGAAGGAATCGGAGGCCCAACCGAAGCTCATCCAATACTCCGCGATCTTGGGTTCTCTGCAAGACGCGAGCGGCACGCCGATCTCTGGTCTTTCCGCCACCGACCTCGTCACCACAGCGGATATCGGCGTGAGCGTCGACGGCTACTCCAACGCCAACGACCAGAAGGTATGCTTCCTTGAGGCTGACCAGGGCAGTTATCGCGTCAAACTGAACGGCACAGTGCCGGCCACGCAGGCGACCGATACGGGGCTGTTCCTCGTCTTCAACCTTCGCAACGCCGTCAACCAAACCGGCAAAGGGACGGTCGACGTCAGCGTGGCCGACCTGGGCAGCGCGCAAATTACCCTGAACGCCGGCAAAATCGGTCTGCTTACCTTCCAGGCAGGGGTGGAGGTCGAGCCCGTGGAGCGCATCGTCGACTTCACCGACGACATCATGCCGATCTTCTCTCGGCAGGGGTGTGTGGTCTGCCATAAGCCCGACGGTCCGGGGGCGAATCCGCCGGGTGGCTTGCTCGACTTCACCGCAGCTCCGAGTGCCGTGCACGGCTACATACTCGGGCAGTCCCCCGGGTACCCGAAGGTCGACTTGAATACGCCTACCGCGTCTCTGCTCCTCACCATGCCGCTCCTCGAGGAGCCACCCAATCACCCGAACGCGTCCTTCGAGAGTTTGCAGAACCCTGACGCTGCGCTGATCCTGCAATGGATTGAGCAGGGTGCACCTCGTTACTCCACGGCTCTCCCGCCGGAAGAGACCAATGAGCCCTACACCCTCACCGAACTCATGCAGGCGGCCTACGACATCGGTTGCACCAACTGCCACTCCGCGGCGCGCAACGCGAACTACACCACCGGCACCCCCGGTGCTCCTTACGGCGCGCTGCCCTTCGACGGATGCATCCCCTTCTACGACTACCCGTCGGCTTACGCGCCGACCGACAAAACCAAAGCACCCGCCGACCAGCCAGCCGGGGAGAACCAGCGCTGCGTCTACTATCACCTCGCCAAACAAGAGGTGAACGACGACGTGCATTACGCCACCCAGGCCGACAACAATGGCAATGGCGTTGCGGGGGAGATCAGCGACGGTCGTCGCGTGAACCCCTCTGCTCCTGAGAAGAGCATGCTGATCCGCAACCCCTACTGTGGTCCTGACGACAACAACGACAACATCGGCGACGGATGCGCGGTCGACGGGCTAGAGGGAGAGAAACATCCCTACCGCATCTTCTATGACCCGCAGGACAGCGCATACGTCTCGTTCCGTTCCTGGATCGAGGCCGGGGCGAAGAATGACGGTACCAACGCCATCGAGAACACCGTGTCGGCCAAAGCCACCATTTCCCCGACGACACTCGACCCCACAAATCCCGAGCCCAACACCGCAGGCACCGCGGTCTTCACGAAAGAGGCCGACGGGAAGGTGAAGGCGGTCATCACCCTCACCGGCTGCGTCGAGGGCGAACATGGCTTTCACATCCACGACGGCACCTCTTGCGGGCCCGATGGGCAAGAGGCCGGCCCCCACTGGGATCCGCGCAACGCAGGGGTGCATGGCCAGATCAACAGCGGCGACCTCACCGACCACCATGCGGGCGACGTGGGGACGGTGACGTGCGACGCCCAAGGCAACGGCACGCTCACGGTGACCACCGACGAATGGAGCCTCGGGGATACGACCCAGTCGCAATACGACCCCACGGGCCACGCAGTGATCGTTCACGGCAAGTATGACGCGAACGACCCCGACAGCGGTGCGAGGCGGGTCGCCTGCGGGGTGATTCAGGCCAACTGAGCCCTCCGCTTCGGCGCTTTTGCGGCCCGTCACGGCAGCGTGGCGGGCCGCGTTCGTTTTTGCGGCTCCTGTCCATGGCGCTTCTGTTGCGATCCTGCGGCCACGCTCCTTGACACCCCTCCTCCCCACCTGTAGCCACCTCTCGCACCTGCTTGGAGGACGCTCCCGTGGAGCTGAATGCCACCGTATTTCTGCAGCTCGCCGCGTTCTGCTTCTTGCTGTCGTGGCTCTCGGCCGTGTTCTTCGGCCCGATGATGCGCGTCTACGAGGAGCGTGAGCGTCGCATCGAGGGCTCCGCAGCAGAGGCAAAGCAGCTGCGCGACGGGGCTGAAACCAAGGCTGGCCTCGTCGACAAGCGCCTCGCCGAGGCACAGGTCGAAGCGCGCCGCATTCTCGAGGACCTGCGGCAGCGCGGCCTCGAGAAAGAGCGCGAGCTCACCGACGCTGCCCGCGTCCAGTCAGCCATGCGCCTCGAGGAAGCCCGCGGCAAGTTGCACAAGACCGCCGATGCCGCGCGAGAGAAGCTGCACGGCGACGCGAAAGCCCTCTCGCAAGAGATCGTGACGAAGGTGCTCGGCCGCGCGGCCTGAGGAGAAACGACGTGAAGAAGGCAACCCTCCTCCTCCTCGTGATTTCCTCGCTGGCGCTGCCCGCCCTCGCTGCCGGTGGCGGTGGTGGTGGCCATCATGAGCCCCATGTGGCGAATTGGTGGGGCGCACTCAGCGAGGTGAACGCTCACGCCCCCGCCCTCGGCTGGCTCACCATCACCTTCGGGCTTTTCCTCGCCATCGTCTACAAGGCCCTGCGGCGTCCTCTCACCAACTACCTCGAGGCGCGCTCCGACGAGGTGAAAAATGCTCTCGAGGAGGCGCGACAGGCGCGCGCCGACGCCGAGGCGAAGGCCCGTGCGTACGAGGATCGACTCGCGAACCTCGGCGCCGAAATCGACGCTTTGAAGAGTGAGTTCAAAAGCCGAGGTGAGGCCGAGCTCCGTCGCCTCGAGCAGGCTGGCCAGGCGGCCGCTGCGCGCATCGCGAAAGACGCCGAGGACACCATAGGGGCCGAGACCGAGCGAGCCCAGCAGGCGCTGAAGAACGAGGCCGCACGGCTCTCCTTGCAGCTTGCTGCCGACACGTTGAAGACCGCCATCGAAACGTCCGACCACAGCCGGCTCGAGCAGGCCTTCCTGCGCGACATGGCCCACTAAGGCCCGCCGACGAAGAGGGAGATGTCATCATGCAAGACGGCACCATTGGTCGACGTTATGCCCGCGCACTGGCCCTCGCCCTCGGCGAGAAGGACGTGCAGGCCCTCGAGCAGGTCGACGAGCAACTGAACGCACTGAGCGCGCTCCTCGACGCGCGCACGGGTCACGCCGAGTTTCGTCAGGCCATGCTGAACCCGCGCTTTCCCCCCGAGGTACGCCAGCACATTCTCAGCGACCTCCTCGAGACCTACGGTTTCCACGAGGTCGCCCGTCAGTTCATGAAGCTCCTCGTCGAGAAAGAGCGACTTCGTTACCTGCCCTCCATCGCCCGCGCCTTCCGAGCGGAGGTCGATTTGCGGGTGGGTCGAGTGCGGGCGCAGATCACCAGCGCTCGCGCCCTCGAACAGGCCGCCGTGCAGCAGATCGTGGCCGCTCTGGAGAAGCGCACCGGCAAGCGGGTTGTGCCCGAACTCGAAGTGCAGCCCGAGGTGCTCGGCGGCGTCGCCGCGCGGATCGGCGGCCAAGTGTTCGACAACACCGTGCGCGCGCAGCTCGAGAGATTGCGCAGCGCCATCAGCGCCTGACGGCGCACGTTTCCCGGCGACGGCGTCGTCGCCTTTTGTTTCCCGCCGCCCCCTTCGGGCGCGCATTTGATGTGGAGTGAGTGAGTCATGGAACTCCGTGCCGAAGAGATCTCCCGGATCATCCGCAAGCAGATCAGCGACTTCGACGAGAAGACCCAGGTCGCCGAGACCGGCTCCGTGCTGTCGATCGGCGACGGTGTGGCCCGCATTTACGGTCTTGAGCGCGCCCAGGCGGGTGAGCTCGTCGAGTTCCACACCGGGGTCAAGGGCCTCGTGCTGAACCTCGACGAAGACTCCGTGGGTGTGGCCATCATGGGCCCCTACGAGTCCATCCGTGAGGGCGACACCGTCAAGCGCACCGGTCGCATCGCTGACGTCGGCGTGGGCGACGGCGTGCTCGGCCGCGTCCTCGACGGCCTCGGCAACCCCATCGACGGCAAGGGTCCCATCCAGACCACCGAGCGCCGCTACATCGAGACGAAAGCACCCGGCATCATCGCTCGTGAGCCCGTCAGCGAGCCCATGCAGACCGGCATCAAGGCCATCGACGCCATGATCCCCGTCGGCCGCGGTCAGCGTGAGCTCATCATTGGCGACCGCCAGACCGGCAAGACCGCGGTGGCCCTCGACACGATCATCAACCAGAAGCACACCGGTGTGAAGTGCATCTACGTCGCCGTTGGGCAGAAGCAGTCGACCATCGCCCAGGTCGTCGACAAGCTCACCAAATATGGCGCCATGGACTACACCGTCGTCGTGGCGGCGTCGGCCTCTGAGCCCGCGCCCATGCAGTTCCTCGCGCCCTATACCGGTTGCGCCATCGGCGAGTTCTGGCGTGACAACGGCCAGCATGCGCTCATCATTTACGACGACCTGTCGAAGCAGGCGGTCGCCTATCGTCAGCTCTCGCTGCTCCTCCGTCGTCCCCCCGGTCGTGAGGCCTACCCTGGCGACGTGTTCTATCTCCACAGCCGCCTGCTCGAGCGCGCCGCGAAGATCACGACCAACGAAGA
>JBMTAX010000012.1:0-17489 GCA_049429145.1 Myxococcota bacterium | reverse complement strand
CGTCGCCACGGCCCCAGGGATGGTGGCGACGGGAGCGGCTTGGGGCACCGAAGGCGCGGCGTGCGGCGACGGCTCCGCTGCGGCCATGGACGCGTTGTCCTCGGCCCCTGTCGAGGTGGAGAACGAATCGGCGACGGGGTCACCTTCGGAGGAGACTGACGCTCCCTCTTGCTGCAAGGTCGCGATAGATGCCGGGCTCAAACAAACCTTGAGACGCGTATCCCCGAGGCGGATCTCGTCATCGTCCTTCAGTTGGACGCGGCTCACCCGCTCACCGTTGACGAACGTACCCTCCGCCGACCCCATGTCGATCACCGCGGGCCCTTGCTGGGAACCGCTGAAGTCGATCACGGCATGAATGCGAGAGACTTTCGGGTCATCGAGCTGGAGGTGGGCAGACGCCAAGCGCCCAATCTTCACGATCTCCCGATCGAACACGAAGTTGCCAAGGCTGTCCTCACCTCTGTAGGCACGCAGGCCAACGGTACGAGGACCAGGTCCCGTGCTAGAGGTGGCGGACCCAAGGGAGGAAGCGGCTGGGTCAGATGGTGCTGGCATCGAGGCCCTCGTGTTCGGTGCTCAGGCGCTAGAGCGAGTGGTTTGGACCGCGTTCTTCAGAAAGGGGTTCCCGGGCCAAACCCGGACTACAGATCAGCGATGGAGCCGAGGACTTCTCGTCGAAACTCCGTGCGGATACGGATGAGGCTGCGGTGACGCATGACGGCGCGGACCTCGAGATACTGGCCATCGGGCGTCTTGAGATCGCCTTCTATGGTGTCGTCCTCGAAGTTAATCACCGTCTTCTTCTTGTACTGCACACCCGCCGCATCTTCCTGCGCAAGTGCCACAGCAGAGCTGACAACGACACCCACCGTTGCCGTCATCAAGAGTCGCCGAGCGAAGCGGAGTTGAATCACGAGCGCTCTCCTTCACGGGTAGGGAAGGGTATCACGACCACCCAAAGAACCCCAACGCCGTGCGATACGACAGGTGGCGGTGAAGAGTTCCGAACCCGGTGTCGGTGTGCGACCGCCGCGGTTGCCTCAGTCGAAGAAGGAATCATCTGCACGGGGGGCCTCCTTCTTCGCGGCGTCAGGCTTAGCTCGGCTCTTTCGCGGCTTCTGCTTCGGTCGCGGGGTCTCCTTCACCACCTCGTCGGAAGGAGGTGAGGCTTCCTCCACTTGCTCTGATGGGGTCGGCGGCGCTGGAGCTTGATCGCCGGCGCTCGCTTCTGCGGGTCCCTCAGTGGGCGGAGGTGCGTTCTCCGCCTGTCGCGCAGCCTCGGCTTCCTGCTGCTCCATCAACTCGAGCATGCGCTGTTCTTCGCGCTTCGCCTCGATGAGGACCTTTGCTTCGTCCAGCAAAGGCTGCGCGATGTCACGCCCGCCTCCGAGCGCCACGAACTGTTCGAGTGTTTTCTCCGCTTGCTCCGGGGCGTTCTGGTTACGCAACAAGAGGATCCCAAGGTTCAACGCGGCAGGGGCATATTGGAGGGCGACGGCTCCCTGGTACGCCTTCGCCGCCTCATCGAAACGTCCCTGCCCCTTGAGCGACAATCCGAGGTTGGTGTGCAAGGCACCGTTTTTTGGGTCACGTTGCAATAGCGCAACCAGCTGGGGCTCAGCTGTCTTCCAGTCTCTGACCGCCAGCGCCATCTCTGCCAGCGCCGCCCGCGCCTCGAGGTGGTCAGGATCCGCCTGGATGACACGGTTCAGCAGCTCGCGCGCCATGGCCACGTCTTTTTCGTTCTGTGCGACGATCGCCAGCGCGAATACGAGTGCGGGGTCATTGGGGGCCATCTTCTGACCGCGCACGCTGATAAGACGCGCGAGCTGATTCTTCTCATTCTCCGCATAGAGCCGGGCAAGTAGCCGGTAAGCCTCGACACTGGTGGCATCGAACTGGAGCGCCTCCCGTGCGTATTGCACGGCGGCCTTGGGGTCTTTGTCGAGTCGCGCGAGCTTTGCGAGGCGTAACCGGGGATAGACCGCCTCTGGATTCTTTTGGATCGCGTCTCGGTAGAGGCTCTCAGCAGCGGCGCGCTGTCCCCTGGCCTCGAGGATGACACCCAGGTTCTCTACTGCGAGGTCGAGAGTAGGGTCGATCTGGTAGGTCTCTTGGTACCACCCTGCCGCGACGTCGTGCTGACCTTCCTTCTCTGCGATGACCCCGAGATTGTATTTCGCGAGAGCGAACGAAGGATCGGCTTTGATGGCGCGTTCCATTGCGACGCGCGCCTCCGGCAGCCGGCCAGCCTTCAGGTGCTCTGCCCCATCTTGGAATGCCTGCGCTGCGCGCACGGTGGTCACCCCGTCCTCGATGGCTTGGTCGAGGGCGGCCTCCGCCTCGGCGGTCGTGGCGCCCGCGGGCCGAGTCGTCTGACAAGCCAGGGTCGCCGGCAGGCACATCGCGAGTACAAAGGTGAGGCGCCGGTAGGAGTGGTGTTTCATTGCGCCTCCCCGTCGAAGTCGAAGCTGTCACCGGCTTGCCCAGAAGTACTCGCCCCGGAGTTGGCGACGGACAAGGGCGGTCCACTGGTCGGGGGAGGAGGTGGCTCGGTGCCGGGAACGGGGCCCACGCGCTCCCCCTTGGCGGGCAGATCGTAGACGACACCCACCCCGCGTTCGGAGCGCCGTACCCCAAGCTCGACGGGTGGCCGGCTCTCGAGCGCATTGCGCGGAAACTGGTCAGGTCGTTTCTCTTCTAGGAACGCCAAACATTTCCGGGTCCAATCATTGAACACGCCATAGCTCGCACTCTTTTCAAGACAGAGAACCATGGCCTGAGTCGCTTGGTCCTCGATGGGCAATGCCTCTTGAGAGAGCTTGTCTTTGAACAGCATCTGCTGCTCTGCTGTGAAAATCTTTGGCGCAGGAACGGAGGTGAGCGCAGTCGCCAAATGATCGTTGGCTTGGCCAATGCGATAGAGGCTCGCCACAGCCCATTCGGGACTCTTGAGTTTCACGACATTGGTATAGGCCTCGTAGACTTGATCTTTTCCTTTGATTTTGTCCTGCAAAGACGATCTGAACTTTTGAGGATTGTCCGCCCGTTCAATCTTCGCGTTCAGGAACTCCTCGTATGGTTTCTCCGCGTCCTGAAATGCGAGAAAACCAAGGGGGTCTGCGACGGTCTCCGTCGGTGCCTGCATGAAGGCGCGGGCGGAGCTGCGGAGCAGAGCGACCTCTTTGTCATATTCCGTGCGCAGACGGCGGTTCTTTTCCATCAAGCGCAGGGCTCGATACTGCGCTAGCAGGGCGCGCTCGGGAGCACGTCGACGCCACTCTCGAGCAAACTGCAGATAGGCCTCGATGGCTTTCTTGCTATTGCCGGCCTCTTCCCATGCGGTGCATACCGAGTACGCAACATCCTCCGCATCGGGTGCCGAAGAATAACGCTTCAAGTAATCCTCTCGGTCAGCAATGGCTCGCTGGGTCTGCCCTACCCCCTGGCGGTAAATGCTCGCGTTGAACAACGCATCCTTCGCGCGCGGATCGGCTCCATTGTCCTTCACGAAACGCTCCAGCCAATCTGCGGCCTCTTTGTACGCAGTGATTTGCTCGTAGGCGGTTGCGATTGCGTAGACCTGATCGGGCACGAGTGGGCTGGCCTTGAACTGCGTGACGAGCTGAATCCGTACTTTGATGGCGCGGTCGAGCTGGCCGGCGCGGGTGAACATCGCGGCAGCGTTCGCCAGGGCTTTATCGGCGAGGCTTGCGCTCGGGAACTCGGCTGTGAACGCAAGGTACCGCTTGGCCGCTTCCTCCCACTCTTTGCGCTGCTCGAACTCGTTGATCAGCTTGAAGCTCGCTTCTTCGAGGATGGTCGTGATGGTCTTCTTGAACTCGTCGCGCTTCATCAGCGTTCGGTTCTTCGCAAGCCGCCGCGCAACATCATGCAGCGTCTGCCAGTCCTCGAGGATGTTGTACGTATCGAGCACCAGATTGGCCGACTGCTCTGCCCGCTGGTGGTCGGTATGCTTGTCGACGATATCGAGAAAGCGAGGTGTCGATTCAGCAAAATAGTTGTGTTCATAGAGCGTACGAGCGACCTTGTATTTCGCCTCGACGACGATCGCGCCCTTGGGATAGGCGTCCACATAGAAGTTACAGGTCTGTAATAACTTCTTCTTTGCGTCGGGGATGGGTCGTTCCTTCAAGGCATCAGGCCCGGTCGCGGGCGGCTGTTTGTTCTTGATATTGTAATCTTTGACCACCTCGTCCCACGCTCGAACCGCTTCCTCCGCTGCGGGTTCAGCCCATTTTCCTTTGGGGTCGGCAGCATACACCTTGAGATATTCTTCTCCTGCTTGCTCGAAGCGTTCCAGCTTCCACAGCAGCTCTGCAAAGAAGAATCGCATCTCGTAGGCCTCGCTCTTCTCAGGGAAGAGGTCGAGGTAATCGCGATACAGTTCGTGGGCGTACTCGTAGGTACTGTCATCACGCGTCTTCTTCGCCTCGCGGTGCCATGTGGTCGCGAGGTAGCGGAGCGTGTTGTCTGATACCTCCTCAGCCTCGGCGAGATCAGCCTCAGTTTGGCGATGCTCCGGAGTGTCCGGTGCCAAAGACTTGAAACGGTCCCTGACTTTGGCCCAGGCCTCGGTGAGTTTTCTCGCTTGACCGACGACCTGGCGCTTGATGCCAATTCGACTTGCGAGCTTGACGACCTTGCCCTGGTACAGCGGGTTCTTCGACGAATCAGGTCGCATCTGCATCAAGATTTGGTACATGACGATGGCGTCGCGATCTTTACCGCTGCCATAGAAGATATCGGCCAGGGTGGCGAGCATATTGAAATACTCTTCACCCTCGGCGAGCGGTTTGAAATCGGTGGGCGCGGTGCGTGCGCTGCCGTACTGGGCGTAGGCAAGCACGAAATCACGTCGGGCCTCACGAGCCAGCGCGATCTTCTTTTCGCCGAGCAAATCCGCATTGATATCGGAGTAGAGGACCACTTCCTTGAACCGCTCGGCCGCCTTGTCATGGCGCGATAGATTATAATAGCACCACCCCTGTTTGTAGACGGCGTATCCAAAGACCGGACTGTCCTGGTTCTTGGCAGCGTTCATATAAGCGTCCAGGGCCTTGTTGAGGTCACGCTCCTCCTCAGGCCCCATCTGGAAGAAATATTCCCCGAAGGCGAGCCAGGCATCCGAAAGATACTGACTGTCAGGGTACTTCTTCACGATCTCGCGATAGGAAACGAGAGCCTTCTTGTAGGAACCGACATCCCAAAAGGCCCGCCCGAGCGCAAAAAGCACGTCAGGCATTCGCTCGAACTTTGGATAGAGGTCGTGAATCTCCTGGAACATGAGCACGGCATCGCGCACCCAGTTCCGAGACTGCTCCAATCGAGACTCTTTTTGTTTCTCGAGCGCAGCGATCTTTCTCTTGTCATTGCTCTCACGGGCAGAGGCGATTTGGTCGTCGACCTCCATGCCCCGGAAGAAATAGAACTGGCTCTCTTCGAGGAACAGCTCAGCCTTTTGGAAGAGCAGCGCCGGCCGCTCTCGGTCGTCACGGGTCTGCGCCAGGATCTGGTCCAGCTGAGCGATCATTTCGCCCCGCTTCTGGGACATCTTCACCTCAACGCCACGACGGTAGTCCTCGTACTTCAAGGTTGGAGCGTCTTGCACCTCGACTTTTTCGCGCTCAGCCTCCTCGATGACCTGAGGGGTACGCCTGTCGCGCTCCTCTTCGGCTCGCCTTTGTTCTTCGAACCAGGCGGCGTCCGCGGCAGAGGGAGCACGATCACCCGTGCTTTCCGTCGGAGGCGCGGCTTCGGTCTCCTGCGCGTTGACCGGCGCCACCGGGAAGAGCCATGCAGCGAACAGGCAGAGAGCGCAGGCCTTCCACAACCCATCGAACCGAGGTGATGTATTGGTCATTGGTAGCATCGTTTCCTTAGCCGTCCCATCGAGCAGAGCCCGCAGCACTCCCTACCCAGGACTCACCACGGCTCACCCCTCCTCAGGCGGGCGGCAGCCGTGGGTTAGCGTATACATGTAGGTACCAAGCTCATCACGCCAGTACTCGCCCAGGAACGGCCAATAGACGCGCTCATCATCTGTGGCTGCGGAGAACTCATAACCCACGAGGGGCACGGTCAGACTCTGGCTCTTGAGACTTGCAGCCAAAGCCTCCTTCTCCTGTTTGGTGATTTCGAATTGGATCCGCACCAACTTCGCGTTGAGGTCTTGGAGCGATGCCAACTCATCCGTGAGTTTGGCCCCTAGCAAGCCGCTGGCAGCGTCCACAAGACTTGTGCGGCGCTCAGCCAAATCGCTCAGCAGCATCTCGTGGGACACCGCCCCCCCGAAGGGCGGGGTCATGGCTTGGAGCAGCTGACGCTCGGCGTCCACCTCGGCAATGGCTGACCGATAGGAGGCGAGGCGCTTGTCGCGGAAGGCGAGGCGCAACAGGCGGGCGGTCATCTCACTGGAGCGCTGTTCGTCGTCGTTGCCCGAGTTTACTCGCTGGTCAAGATTGGCGAGTTCCTCGTAGAGAGAGGACTCCCCTTTACCGCTCGCCGCTAAGCGCTTGAGCTCATCGATCACGCCAGCGTATTGCGCCTCAAATTCCGCAAGGAAAGACCTCGCCTCGGGGTATCTGCAGTTCTCGTAGAAGGTGATCGCTTTGAGGATATGACTCTCAGGGTAATATTCGCTCTCAAAAAACGGCGATTGAATGGTGACGAGATTCCCGAGAGCACGCTGGTATTCACCGAGGCGGAAGTAGGCCCAGCTCGATTCGAACAGAGCGTCAAGCCACGCCTCTGAGTCCCGGTCGATACGTTCGTAATAAAAAATCGCGTAGCGGAACTGCTCGAACTGATAATGGATTCGCGCGAGGGAAAAAAACGCCATTTCCCGTAGCTTAGGGTCGAGGAGGGAACCCTCGCGTTTTGGGTCGGTGAGTCGTACGACTTCGCGGAACGCAGCGACGCTGGGTTCAAACTCTCCTAGCGCAAAGTGGGACAGGCCCTTCAAATAAAGAGCGCGCGGTCGTTGCTCAAATCCGGTACCCACCGCAGCGATGTGCCCCAGGGCGCGGCGGATTGCCTCTTCGGCATTTTGTGGATTCTCGCTCTTATGCGCTTTTGAAGCGTTCTTTACCTTCGCCCGCTTTTTCTTTTTCTTCTTCTTTTTCTTGGATTTGCTCTTTGATTTTGCGCCGTCATCGATATTTGCATCGCCGAACTCGAAACCAAAGCCGTCGTCGTCACCGCCCCCAAAATCCCAGCCCTCCCCGGAGGACTCGCGTTCCTTGGAAGAACCACCCTCTCGCATCGGCTTCGAGAAAGGATCTTCGTCGCTGGAATCATCGAGGTTACCGAAGTCGAAGCCACCGGATGCGTCTTGCGACTCCTCCACGTCAGACTGCTCGACGTCCACGCCTTTCGCCCCCAACTCGAGAGCATTGAGGAAGTGAAAGCGTGCAAGCTGGTAGTTCAGCTCGTCAGCAAACTCTGCTGGCAAGTCTTCGACACGGGCGTACTGGGCAAGTACGCCGAGCGCCCGGGAACGGTCTTGCATGCGCCGAGCGATGAAAAACAGCCACTCTCGTGCCTCTTTGAAGTGAGGGTGTTCCGGACCGACCTCCAGAATCTGACCGAAGCGAACGAGGGACGAGTGGTAGGCGCCCATACGAAAGAAGGCCTTGGCGAAAACGTACCCGGCCTCAGCGTGGTACGCCTGCAGCTTCGGATTTTGCAGAATCTCCTCGAGGATGCCGAGGGCTTGCACATAACTCTCTTCAGCGAGGAGGCGCTTGGCCTCCTCCATGCGCTGCTTGTCCGCGTCTGCAACCTCAGCCTCCATGATCTCGAAGCTGAAGTCATCCTGGGCGCGGGCGCGCCCTGTAGGCATGGCGAGCATCGCTATGACGAGCGGGGCCCATGAGCGCAGCGAGTAGGCTTGGGTCGACAACACGGTGCACACCTCAGCCGACAATGCGGAACGCTTGGTTCCGGTACGAGTAGTCGAAGGGGAAATAGAAGCCGATACCCACATTGAACATCAGTAGATTCTGGATCGCACTGATGCCAGCGCGGTCCTGCGGGTAGATGTAATCCCGCAACTCGCCGCGCACGACGAGCCACGGCAGGACAAAGATACGAGAGCCGACACCGACGTTTACAGTGGGGTGAAGCAGCGATGCATTGGAATCGAGCGCGACGCCGAGGCCGCCAGTGACATAGCCATCGAAATGGACGATCCACTCCTTCAGCACGGCCACTTTGCCGTACACAGGAGCGAAGGAGACGCCGGTGTCGAGCAGTCCGAAGAACAGCGCATCATTCGTGACGGCGTTCTGAGTGCGGCGCAAATAACCCACAGACTCTAGTTCTTCGGTGAACGCGTTCCACGCCCCGCCCACCTCGAGGGAGAGGCTGTCGACGAGGTGGTAGCTACCCCGCAGGCCCAGCGACCAACGTCGAAAAAAGGAATCATTGGTGCTGAATCCACCGTGAGGAAGGAGCTCAAATCGCTCCCGCTTGAGGAAAGTCTTGCGGCTGACCGCGCGAATGCGGTCCTGCTGGGCGAGGTCGGTCCCGGTCATGACCTCGGGCTCCTCACGCACTGCGGGTACCGCCGACGGCTCAGGCTCAGGCTCAGGCTCGGTGTCTGGCTCTGGCGACTCCTCCACCGGAGCGGACTCGTCGTCGTCAAAGCCACCGAAATCGAAATCGTCCTGGGCGCGCCCCTCACTGGCGGCGAACAAGAGCCCCACGTGAAGGGCAGCGACGACGGCTACCTTAGGCATGCGCACCTCTCACCTCCGACCCATTCGAGAGGAAAACTCATCCGCCACGTTGCTTCACCACGTCACGATCGTCCTCGAAGGAGAACGGAAAGAAAATGCCGACACCAAGGTTGACCATGAACAACTGCTGGAGGCGGTTGCCATCGCCGAAATCTGATACGTAGACATAATCGCGAAGGTCGGCTCTCAGTGCGAGCCAGCGATTGAGAAAGAGGCGTGCTCCACCGCCCACCTCGAGGGCGGGTGCGATCGGAGTCGCCCCCGATGAGACGACCACGCCTGCACCTCCCCCGAGGTAGGAGTCGAAGTGCAATATCCACTCACTCATCAATGCGACCTTCCCGTAGAAAGGCTCGAAGGTGACGCCCACGTCGGCATAGCCTACCAATGGGGCGGGGTCATCGAGGGCTGGCTGCTCGTCCACCCCCAAGAAGACCGCGGCCTCGAGGGGCTCTGACCAAGCGTTGAGGGCGCCACCGAAATCGACGGCGAAGCTGTCGACGAGGTGGTAGCTTCCTCGCGCGCCAACTGTCCAACGGCGAAAGAAGGAATCGCTGACGCTCACCCCGGTGACGGGTGCGAGCTCGAAGCGCCCTTCCTTTCGGAATACGGGGCGGCTCACCGCGCGAATGCGTTCCGCCAACGTGAGCCCGGTCGACGATGACTCTGCGTTGTTCGTGTCCTCGCTCTCCTCTGCGGCCAGGTCGCTGTCCGTTGCCACTTCTTGGGCGGGACTGGCGACACTATAAAGTGTGAATGGGAGACACAGCAGGGGCCAGAGCCGCTTCATGATGCGTCTCCTTCCTCGAAGGACTTGCACAGGGCATCGTCGGTGCCGCGCCCATATTCGCAATCACGCCGTTCGATGGTCTCACGAGGCGCTTGGCAATAGGTGGTGGGCTCCTCGCTGCGAGTGCCATCGGGCTGCACACAATCATTCTCGGGCGTCCAGTCATCGCAGGCGAGGCGCCCAAAAGTGATGAGGCGCCCACAGGTGAATCCCTCGGCCCCACAATCGAGATCCGTCTCACAGCCCCGTGTGCAGAAGGGCCGGCTGCCGTCTACCGAGGCGCACAGCCCTTGGGAGCAGTTTTCGAACGCCAAGTCTTGCACCAGCCGATTCTCACCCGCCTCGGGAGCGACCCGAGACTCCACCAGCTCCTCAGCGCCGCACGGACTTCCCACCTCAGGCTCACAACCAGTGACCCAAGCGGCTCCGCTCACCATCAGCCCGACAAGTACCCACCGCCTCATGGACCCTCCACTGGGTTGCAACGTCGGGATAACACAGGCCCGCGTCTGAAGTCGCGGTTCTCATCAAGTGGCCCCGGTCTCGAAGCGCCTCGGTGGTGCGCGGATAGGGGTACGATGAGGGCTCAGCCGCGAGGAACTGACCCAGATCCCGGCGAAGATCCGAGCGAGGCGTCGTTCGTTCATACTCTTCCAAAGCGCCTCGACCACGGGTGGAAGCTCTCCACCGCGCGGGCGCGCGACGCAGGGGAGAAGTCGGATGGTACGCAGCGCCTTGGTGTTCCTTCTAGCGGCAACGTCACTCGCTGGCGCGCTCTGGTGGGCCCCCCACGTCGCCGAAGGAGAGCCTCATTCGCTTCCTGCGTTTCCCCGCCCCCCCCCATCACGGCCAGTGGCGGTCACCCGCGTGAGCTATGGCGACGCCCTTCTCACCGTCGATACTCGAGCGGATCGCGAAGCCGTACTCGCCGGGACCGCGGCCGAGCTCTTCCTGGAGGTCGCCGTTACCGCGACTGATGCAGCGCCGCCGCAGAAGGGCATCGCGACTCTGCTCGTCATCGATAGATCGGGCAGCATGGCGGGTGAGGCCATCGAGCAAGTCAGGCTTGGCGCCCTGCAGCTCCTCAAGGGCCTCGACGACGACGACCGATTCGCGCTCCTGAGCTATGGTTCCGATGTGAATGTGGACGTCCCTTGGACTACGACGACGGGTCCGGGCAAGGCGGCGGTCGCTGCGCAAGTGACGGAACTCGTCGAGGGTGTAGGAACACACCTCGAGGCAGGACTGCGGAAGTCGGTTTCGTTGGTGCAGCAGCTTTCGTCCTGGGACGGCCCGGTTCGGGTCATCCTGCTCTCCGACGGCCTCGCCAACGAGGGCGAGCGCAGAGTAGACCGCCTCGTCGCTTACGGTACTCAGCTCAGGAACCTGGGGGCCACGCTCTCGACCTTGGGGCTCGGCACTGAGTTCCACGCGCCATTGCTCGGGGAACTGGCCACCCGCGGAGGGGGTCGCTATCGCTACCTCTCCGAGGCGAAAGATCTGGGCCGGCTATTTGACGACGAGCGTCGCCACGCTGCCGCCGTGGTCGCGCAAAATGTAACCCTTCGCCTCGACCTTGCCTCTGGGGTGCAGCTCACAGACGTCCACGGTGCCTTGCCCGAAGTGGCGGCGTCGAGCGGTTCACTTCATCTAGGTGAGCTTGCGGCGGGAGAGACACGGCACGTCGTCTTGTCGTTGCGATTCCCGGTAGCGATCGAAGGACCGCAATCTCTCGAGTTTCCTCCCCCCACGGTGACCTACCGCGCTACGGCTGGGTCGACGACGTCGCTTCTTTCCCCCGCAGACCCACTGCGCATGCGGGTGCTTCACGACGCTCCAGCCGTGGCAGCGGGCCGCATCGAGGACGTCAGCGCAAGAGTGACGCTTGTGCAGCAACAAGCCGCCCTCGGTCGGGTTCTCGCTGGCTCGTCCCCCCGAGCAGACGAATTCGCTCTCGCCGCGCTCGAGAATGCTGCCGCGGTGTTGCACCGCGCCGCCCACGAGCAGAGCAGCGCGCTCCTGGCAGAGGAGGCACGCCGTGCGCGAGCCGTCGTCGACCAACTCAAGAGGGCGCACGATGATGCGACCCAAGGAGCAGAAATTCTGCAACGCGAGCAGGCGCGCGTGTTTGAGCTGACCCGCTAACTGAGACGCGACGGACATAGAGGCACGACATGGGCATGCGCTTTGACGCCACTGGATTTCTTCGCGAGACGCTATGGACCACCGTTGGGGGCGCCACGGCAGCAGCGGTGACTCCCCTCGTTGTCACGACCATTCCGGGCCCCGCAGCGGCTCTCTTCGGTGCCACATTAGGCGCGGTCTTCGCGCGACGCGAAGTCGACGTCTCGAGGTCCGTGCCTGTGTGGTTCACCGTCGCTGCGGGGCTGTGCGGCAGCGCCGGCTATTGGGCGCTCATGACCCGCTTTCACGACGGTCTGGCAGGGTCCACGCTCGGTGGAGGAATCGGCGGACTCGCTCTCGCCACGTGGCTCGCGCGAGCGACCCCTTCGGCACACGTAGGTCGCCGCCCATGGGTGGGCTTGAGCGCAGGCACCATCGTCGGGGCCCTTGGCGCGGTAGCGGCGACGCGTTTGGGGCATGGCCTCGCCACCCTCGGCGCGCCTGCAGGCGTGAGCGCCGCATTCACCGGCGCGCTCTGGACCTTTTGGACGGCCACGGCCACCGGTCTCCGCCGTGTCTACGAGGTCAAAGACGATTTCCTGCACCGAGCGAAGGAGCTGCGGGCACGGGTGACGGGGCGGCCACTCTCGACGACGGGAACGGCATGTAACGTCTACGAGGATGTGCTGTCCCGCCTTCGAGAAACCCCCGCCGCTTTCGGTCCCGCGACCGGGGCAGAGGTAACCCACACGGCCGAAGCGCTGCTGGCTGCGCACTGTGCTGCCGTGGAGGCGTGGCATTCTCTCGAGACAGAGCTCGCGGTGCACGACGAGAGCGCTCTGCAGGAAAAACTGCGCAGCGTTTTGCTACGACGCCAATGCACCACGGATGGGGTGACCACAGCTCACCTCGCGCGGGCGGAGGTCGCGCTGCGAGCGCAACAGAGAGCCCTTCAGGACCTGCGGGTTGGTCGTGAACGCAGTGAGGCTGCCGCCGACGTGCACCTCGCTTTGCTCGAACGCCTCCGACTGGCAGTCGCGCACTTTGAGATGACCGACCGGGAACGCTTCTCCCTCGAGCTCGGCGAAGTCTCTTCACAAGCGGCGAAAGTGAGCGAGGACCTCGACTCGGTGGCGAGCATCCTCGCTGCAGCCGATGCTCACGAGGACCGGCGCGTACTGGCCGAGGCAGAAGCGAGCGTGCGACGAGTTTTTGAGGAGACCAGCGGGCAGAATGCAGAGGTCACGGCGCTCGAGCCAACCTCAGAGCCCGTCGTCACGCGCTCGTGACCGCATCTCGCCGCCTCCTCGTGCGAGGACGCCTGCATGCGCCCGTGACAGCCACGAGTTCCATCGCTAGCGTCGGGGCATGCGAACTGCGCTTTGTTCCCCCCTGTTGCTGATGGCCGCCCTCGCCTGTCATGCGACCCCGCCTCCCGCGCACAAGACAGACACACGCGCCATGACGCCGGGGGAGAACGCCCCGAGTACGATTTTGAGCCCACAGGTCACCGTCGTTACTCCGGGTGGTGAGCTCCGCTTCGAGGTGGAGGTCGCGCGAACACCACAGCAACGAGCGCGAGGCTTGATGTTCCGGGAATCGCTCGCCGACAACGCCGGAATGATCTTCTTGTTCGACCACGACGAAGACCACTCGTTTTGGATGAAGAACACCAAGGTCCCCCTCGACATGATCTTCATCGACAGCGCCGGGGTCATCGTTGGTATGGTCGAGAACGCAGAGCCCTTCTCCCTGAACTCCCGGAGCATCGGCGAGCCGTCACGCTACGTACTCGAGGTGACAGGCGGCACTTGCCGGCGCCTCGGCATCGCCCCCGGACAGCGTTTTCGGTTCTCAGGCATTCCCGGCCACCCCCAGCCTTGAAACCACCACGCAGCTTCGTACCCCAGAACGCACGACGAGGTCCTCACCCATGATGCACGCCTTTGGTGAATTCACCCCGCAGATACACGAGACCGCATTCGTTCATCCCGACGCCACGGTGATCGGCGCAGTGGAGATAGGGGCCTACGCCAGTATCTGGCCAGGCGCGATCCTCCGCGGCGACATGGGCCGTATCGTCGTGGGGGAGGAGTCGAACATCCAGGACGGCAGCATTTGCCACATGACCGAAGGGATGTCGGAGTGCGTCATCGGCAAGCGGGTCACCGTGGGACACGGGGTGATTCTTCACGGTTGTGTCGTCGACGATGAGTGTCTGATCGGCATGGGGTCCATCCTGCTCGACAACGTCCAGGTAGGGCGCGGCTCGCTCGTGGCGGCGGGAGCCTTACTCACCTATGGCACCATCGTACCGCCCGAGAGCATCGTGATGGGTTCACCCGCCAAGGTCCGCGGCGAGGTAGACGACAAGGCCCGCATGATGATCCAAGGGGGCTGGCCGACCTATGTCGAGACGGCACGTCGCTACAAGCAACAGCTCACGACCGCCCGATGAGCGGGCGCGTTGCTCCACGCGATGACGACGAGGCCCGCGGCGGAACACCTCAGCTCGCGCTCATCCGCGATGGAGCGGGCGCGAGCTCTTCCGCCCAGGGCTCTACGGGCTCCGTGTCGGTCAACGGGATGACGCGACGGTAGCGACGAGGTTGAGGGGTGAGAAAATAGGCCGCAGTGATCTTCGGCGGACGATGGGTGAACTCTACCTTCTGGGGCACGAAGTCACCGACGAGACCTGTTCCGCTATCCACGAGTCGCAGCGTCATCCGTGCCGTCACCTCGCCGTCGAGTTGCCGCGCGATGGGCTCGGGAAACCCCTGGGCGATGAGTGACTGCACCCCGAAGTCTCGTCGCTGGAGACGCAAGGTACGTCCCAGCAAGACGCCAGAGAACTCCTGGTGACCGCCAGCGACATCACGGCGCCCATTCACCAAGGGGCCCAGCTGACCGAGGGTCAAGCGCTCGAGACGTGCGTCTGATCTCACTTCGTCCTCGTCGGGTACACGCTCCCAGGTGCCACCTACGCGAAACAGGAGCGTGGTGAGAAGCCACAGTCCAGCGGCGCCTCCGAGGAACGAGAGGAGTCCGAGACGCAGCATCTCGTCGGTCATGATGGTGCCCTCCGAACGGCCATGGCGTCGTCGCCCTGCTGCTTACGGTGAGGACGCGCCGGCGTCGACGTCAGCGTCGGCAGGGGAAGTGCAGTAGACCTGCTCCTCCGATGGACGGGCCAATGCATTCACGGTGATCTTGTCGCCGGGACGCGGCACGGAGGTGCCATAGAACGTGATCGTGACGTCGCCATCGTACTGCCAGCCGCTCTGCCCGGTGGTGTCCTCATCGTCTGGGATACGTCTGATTTGCTCGGGCTTCGACTCTCCCTGCCGCACGATCTCCACGACGATAGCGCCTGGGGAGGCGGGTCTCTCCGCAAGCCGCACCTGATTCGGCGCGGCGATAAACTTGGCGATATCGAGCATGGTGTTGCGGAAACTCGCGAAGCAGATGGAGTCGTTCAGGTAACGATTGGGGCCGAGCTCACGGGCGAACTGGATGTACCGGCTTCCAGGGTCGGCTGTGCAGCAAGTGGTGGTTGCAGGGTCGCAAACCTGCCCTTGGCCCGTCTTGTTTGAGTTGCCGCGAGACTCGAAACAACCCCCAAGAGGGGTCCCCTGCGGCGAGATGGTGCATCCGGCCGCGCTGAGCTCACCGTTGTCGTCTACCAGCGCCCCCGAGATAACCGCGACAGACACCTTCTCGACGTCGCCTTTGTACGAACGCAAGAAGTCTGAGTAGCGCTTCGTCGGCGTAAGCTCGTCGAGCTTGCTGTAGCACAGCTCAGTACTGGTCTGCGGTGGCACCTCGGTCTCGTTGTCGCACGATTCACCGGCGTTCTCGTCGTCGAGGCCAAACTGACCATCGGCGTGGCTACAGTCATCTTCGTCGGTAAGAAAGATGACGACCAGCTTGGCGTCGGGACGCAGGAAGGCATCGAGGTCATCGGCACAGCCGGGGGCGCGGGTGGAATCCTTGTCGAGAAAAACCTCCATCGCGTCGAGACCACGCTCGTAGGCAGAACCGAAGGTCTTCACGTTGGCGAGGATATTGGCGAATTTCTGGCCGACATCTTCGTCCCCCCGCTCCAGCACCCGGGAGTTTGCGCGGTCGGCGATGTCGAAGGGTTGGAGGCACCCGCGCTGTGGACGACGCCCCCAGCCAGGTTGCACCTCTTTCGAACAGCTGAAATCTTTCAAGGCAGGGTCTTCCGCGATGTTGTAGCGGTCATCGCAAGGCCCAACGTCGGTGGTGATCACGCCCAGGCGCCAGTCGTTGTCGTACGCCGCCAGCAACTGCACGAAGCCGCAGCGATCGGCGAGCTCGGCGACGAGGGCATCACTCGGGTTACGGTACTCGGGCTGCACATCGTTGACGTCGATCGGACAGTCAGGATCAAAGAAGTTGTCGACGAGATTCTTCTGTTCTTCACACATGGAACCGGAGTTATCGACGACGATCAGGATATCCGCGGGTACGTCGAGCGCGATGGGCGTGTCGTTCTTCAACTCAGCGGTGCAGTCACGGGGAACCACCTCGAAGACGTGCTTGTTGCAGGAGCTCAGGGGCAACAGCGCGGCGCCGGCGAGCGCCACCGCGACGCGGGTCAAGGAACGAGGAGAATGAAAAACCAAAGACCCCATCATGGCGTTTGCTCCTGCTGCGGCGAGGCTAGCACTCCCCGGGAGTTCGTCAGAAGATGGCGAGTTTTGCCACCAAGGCCTCGATGTCGTTCACGGCCGACTCGTCGAGGGTATCCCGTGCCTCGAAGAGTGCGAAGTCGAGGAGAATGGCGAGGCCGGCCTCCATGGCTTCTTTGCCACCCGCGGCGAACTCCGCCTGCAGCTCAAGCTGTCCTGCGACCAGACTCTCGTCCAGGTTGATGCCGGCGAGGGCGTCAGCGAGGTGCTCAGGCGGATGGCGCAAGAACTCCCTGACAGGCCCGGTCCCAGCGCCTGCCCTCTTCAGCACTTCCATGAGATGATTCAGTGCATCGCAAATGCGTTCGATGCGGCTCACCGAGGGCAAATCTGGCGCAGAACCCTCCGCGACTGGGGCCTCGAAATAACCGGCTTGCTCCAGCGCGTGAAGCGCACGTAGCCCGTGCAGCCTCCCGAGAGCGGCCTCTGCGAGCAGCTCCGCGCGCGTGAGAGGTCTCGTGCTTGCCTGAGCGACGCGCAGCAAAGCTGCCTGTGCCTCTGTCGCTGGGCCAGGTGGCGCGGGGCTTTTGAGGATGGCCAAGCCGTCCATCGGCGGGAGTTCTCGCTCGAGGCGCGCGCACTCCGTCCAGAGCGCGAGCGCGACATCGACGAGCTTCTCTGTCTCGCGCTCGAAACGCACGGGATTTGGATGAGTGACTCCCTCGAGGAAAATGGCTTGCCCGCGGGGCTCTAGGCATGCTTCGAGGAAAATGGCCTTTGCTTGTTTGCGCAGAAAGCCACGCAGCTCCTGCTGCTCGAGGTAACCGAGGTCGACGAGAAGGCGGCCTATGCGAACGCCTGGGGCGAGGGCGTTTGAAGCGTGGTCGAGCTGCTCGAGGGTGATGCGACCGGCGCGCCACACCACCTCACCGAGACGATCGTCGCGATGAGTCGACATCGCGCCGGTGTATGCGCCGCTCTCGAAGAAGAGCCGACGCCGGCCACTGCGTCCGATGACCTCGAGCACCCCGGTTCGGCCCGCACCTCGTACAATGGTGCAAACCTCAGGCACCGACATCAAGCCGATGTCAGTGGCGAGCCATGCCTCCTGGGTTTGTTGGGCGTTCACCGCGAGCACGAGCCCTCGTGCGTGCG
>JBMTAX010000011.1:0-17738 GCA_049429145.1 Myxococcota bacterium | reverse complement strand
CGTGATGCGCGGAAAGAGCGCCAGAGGACTGCCCGAGACGTACACCACACCAAGAGCTCCGTCGTCGAGAACGCGCTGGTAGGCGCTCGCCACACCGCGCACCGGCTCAAGCTGTAGCGCGTTCCGCACGAGGGCATTCACCGCCATGCGTAGCTTGTTTCGCACATGGCTGACGACGACGGTGTCGTCGAAGTCGCTGACCAGCACGACATGCTCCTCAGCATGAGGGACCAACATTGCAAAGCTCGTCACCTCATCGCTATGCCAAAAAGGCGTCGCTACGACGCGCGCGTGGAGGGAGTGGCGGCCAATCGGGAGCCCCGGTTCGGGAAAGATGACCGAGAAGAGCCCCTCTTCGTCCGTCTCCGTGCGCACACTGACGTCGCCCAGCGTCACCTCGACGGTGACACCCGGGACCTCATCGCTCTCGAGTAGCTTCAGGCCATCGATGAGGTTGTCTGTGCCACTTCGGTGCACCGCCGGGAGGCGTACCCGTTTGTCGCGCACCACACGTCCTTGGGCATATGCCTCCCGCGGCGTGCCGTATCCAACGTTGAGCTCGACGATTGCAATCGCCCCAGCCGCACGGACATCAGCCGCGCCGAAGAGGAGGAGGAGCGGTAGCGCGAGTAAGCGGGCCATGTGAGGCAGTTTGCGCATCGAGTCATGGTACGGACCCGCATCACACCCGCCCAGGGGCGATGGCAGATCACAGTCGGTACGACACACGGAGGCCCCCACCAGCGAGGGTGCGGTTTGCCCCCGCGAGTGGCGCGCTGGCATAAAGCTCGATCCCCAACGGGCCCCAGGGGCCGGCCCTCAGGGCTGCCTGGGCGCTTAGGTAATCGAGCGGGTTCGTATACAGCGTCAGCACCTGCGCATCGGCGACGAGAGTGAGCCACGGGGTGAGGGCGACCTCAGCGCCGCCATATCCGAGGAGCCCCGCTCTCGGGAGCCATGGGCCCCGCGAAAGTACGACCGACCCGGTCGCGATGGCTCCTCCATGGAGCATGAGGTTCGGCCGGACCTCCAGGGAGAGGAGTGGCCCTACGTCGAGACCCACGGGCCACGCCTGCAGATACGGACCATAGGGAAGCGGTACGGTCGTGCGGGTCATGATCGAGAGCGCAAGCGATCCCGTGCGCTTGAGCTGCAGCATGGCGCCGAGGCTCCCATGGCCACCGCCGATGTGCGTGGCACGCAGAGATGAAATCACCTGCTGCGCGAACAATGGCTCGAGGGCCCCAAACAGTTCGAGTCTGTCTCCGAATGTGGTGCTCCCACCGAAGACGACGCCTCCCTGCAAATTACCGTAGAACTCTGAGGGGCGGATCACCGCTTGCCCATCGACGCCGGCGAAGACGCCAGAACGCGGGCACGCTCGGTGAGGTTCGGCCCGCTCCCCTGGCAACAAGGAGAACGACACAGGGCCGGTGAGCAACCCTCTACCGTCGTCATCGCAGACCTCCGCCAGGGCCCGCGGCGCCCAACTGGACAGCATCAGCAGCAGCAGCCAGCGCATCATGGCAGGCCCGGCGGGTCGAAGCCGTCACCGGCTCTGTCGACGACAAAGGGATTGGTGAACGCCATGGGATATGTTCCATCGGTGACGGCGAAGTAGGGAAATCTCTCGCTGTCGCGTGCGGGGGCGCTCGGGTTCCGCAGCGGACCTACCGCATAGGTGCAGTCCGCGGGCCTAGCGTCGAGGGCGCCATCGCGGTCGAGGTCGAGGTCTGTCTCGTTCACGTCCCCGTCTGCGTTTCTGTCTGCGTCCCGCCAATCGACGGTGCCGTCACCATTGTTGTCACCGGTATCGGGGGCTCCATCGCAGTCGAGGTCTGCCGATATGGGTAGCGCTACCCCCGCCTCGACCACAAGCCAAGCGTCCGTGCCATTCGCAGGGAGCAGCTCTTCGAGGGGGAGGCGTTGCTCTGTGCGCAGCACTGGCTCCTCAGCGAAGGGGTCTGCACCGTTGACGACGTCGATGCTGCGATGGGCGACCTCTCCATTCACAACGACGCGTATCTCATCGACGTAGACCCATGGGGCTGCGCGCACCTGAATCGACAGCTCCATTCCCTCAACAGGCCGGAGGGGGTGAAGAGCTGGCCGATAGAAGCTGCCATCTGGTGCGATGAGTCGTGCCTCGATCACCGGGCCATTGGTCCCCACCATGTGACCGGCGCGAACATCTCCTTGGAAGGTCTCGACGTCGAAGGCTCGTCTCGTCGTATCGGTAAATACGAGCGTTCGCGGCAGACCCACGAGGCTGTCGGTCAGGGTGTGAGAGTCGCTGTTCGCCGTCCCGGCCCGCAGGAAGCCTTGGTTGAGCAAATAGAACCAGAATGCGCGATTCGCCTGCAGGAAATCATTGCGCGTTGAGGTCATTACCTCTTGCGTATGAAAGTCGCTGTTGCGGTAGGCAGAGCCAGCGGGCTGCCGGTGAAAGAGGGCCGCAGGACTGCCGTCGTCATAGAGGGGCAGGGGCTCACGGAGATCGAGACCAAGGGCGTCGACGTAACCGTAGTCGCGCCCGAACTGATTTTCTGAGTACGGATGATTCAACTGTGCCACTCCCCACTCCGGCAGTTCTGCTTGCTTCACCCGGGTAAACAGCTGCGCCGGCTCCGCGCGCTCGTCGGACGGAGCGCCATCTCTCGGAGCGTCGGGGCGGTACTGCAGAGGCCAGAAGTTCCAGTGACCGATGACTTGTGGGTAGGTCACAGCTGGGTTGAAGTTCCACAAAACGAAGGTCGTTGCTTCGAGCCCAGGAATGATGATGACCTCGTCGGTGATCCCGAGCTGCGCGGCGGCGGCGCTGAAGTCCCCCACCGCGTCGTGCTCTGTTGCCGCGATGACGTCGAGACCAGCGGCGAGCAGCGATCGGACGCGCGTGACGTCAGGCAGCATCGTATCGAACGACTTGGAGCCGTGGACGTGGAAGTCGGCGGAGAGCACGCCGCTCGGCAGAACATCGAGGGAAGTGAGGTCGACCACCACTTCCGCCGAGCCGCCGGCGGGAACGTCGACCATCTGCCGCGCGATGGTAACGAACGGCCCCTTGGATGCGTATAGCTCGAAGCGTCCAGGGGGGATCTCGACCGAGGCTTGCTCTCTCGTGAGGAAACGATTGCACGCTGGGCTTGGACCATAGGGGTAGGCCAGGAGAGGGGCACAACTCGCACCGAGCGCGCCGAGGAAACGTGCTGCGTAATCACTGACGTCCTCATCATCGACGGGCAGCAGCCACACGAGTGCGTCTGTCTCTTGGCCGTCGAGTCGAACTACGGTGCGTAACTGTGAACCCGCCGCGACGGGAAGGTCGCCGAGATCGATGGGTACCCGGCCTAGGCTTACGCTCCGTGTCGCGGCGACTTTGCCGAAGCGGTACACCTCGACGAGATATTCGCGGTCAGCGGGGAGTTCTGCGTGGAATCGTCCGTCGTCGTCGGGAACGGCCAGGGTCCAGGGGGTGCGGAGCTCCGGCGGATCGGTGGTGCGACCCTCGCTGATGAGGACCAGGGCCCGTTCACCGATGGCCACTCCGTCGTCAGGGGTTAGGCTGATCGCGCCGCTCAAGGTGGCATGTGCTTCCTCGAAGAGCTGCGCACGCACCTCTAAGGCGAGATCAGCAGCTGGCTGTATGCCTCGTCCTTTCCCTACAAGGTGAATGCGCTCGTGTACGAGGTAATCACCGGGGCGAACGACTCGACGTGGGCCTCCGGCGGCGCTCACCGTCTCTGACTGGAAGCCTTCGAGTGTATCAGTGCTGCAGGACACCGTCGCGTAGCTCGCGGCGGGTTCGACGAAGCTCGCCCCCGCCAAGAAAGGCAGGCGCTGGAATACGTCATTGACGGTGCTGAGCCCGAATGCAGGCTGGTCGAAACCGACGCCAGGGAGTGGGGAGAAACCCCAGTTTTGTCTTCCTCCCCACCAGTAGCCGTCGACATTTGCCCATACGACGTCTTCGTCTCCCTCATGAACCATCTCGGTGCGAACCCGCACGCCCGGTTCACAGGGGCGAACCTCGTAGCGCGTATGCACGCGATGTCGCGCATCGCCAGCGAGATGGCCGTGGACCTGTACTGCCGCAAATCCATCGCCGGTCAGCGTCTCCATGCGCGTGTAAACGACGGTGTCCTCGGGCAAGAAGCCGACGGCATGCACGATTTGGTTGAGCGAGTCATTGTTGTCGCCCGTCGTTGAAAGATCGAGGAGAAATCCGCCGCTCATGCCGACGTAGTTCTCGTTCTCTACGGCGTCGATGACGGCACGCACCCGGCTGTTGCCAAGGAGAAGATCACCGGTAGCCCCAAACGCTTCGAGACCATCGGGGGCTGTATCGCCGGCACGGAGCACCTCGACGAAGACACTGGGGTCGTCACATGTGGGTACAGGAAGCGCGGGGCAGGGCGGCGGGACGACACAACCCTCCTCGCTTGCGAGGCACCCCTCGCGCGTACACCCCATGCTCCACAGCGTCGACAAAAGCGCCAGGGCGGCCGTGGCGTAGAGTGCGGGGCGGTGTGGTCGCGGCATGGCTCAACTCGGGCAAACAGTGAGAAGACCCAATGTCTGCCGCCCGCAAAGAAGACGCAAGCGCCAAGCCTGCACCCTCCACTGCCCTCCGGAGAGTGCTCCATGTCAGCGAAGCAGGCGCGGCTGCAGCGAGACCTCGTCGTTCTGCACGCACACTTCGAAACGGACGCTACGGCACTGGTGGTCACGACGAAGGCGCTCGATCTCGTCATCGAGCGCCGACGCGAAGGACGCGAAATCGAGTTCGGGGACGTCTTCCCCGAGTTCACGCTTGGCTTCCATGAACTCGTCGAACAGCGTCCGCATATCGAAGGCAGGCGTCACGTCGGAACCCTGGGCGTCCGCAGGGTCCCCTGACGGTTCCTCTTCGTCCGCTTCCGCGGGTGCCTCGAGCAGCGCATCGATCGCCGTGTCATTGTCGGGGGCGGCTTTGATGGGGCGGCCACTGCCCGCGTCGACGTCTGCCGCGTCAACGTCTGCCGCGTCGACGGTACCCTCGGCCTTCGCTTCGGGGTCCTGCTCCACCTCGGGTGAAGACGGCGCTTCCTGAGCAACCGCGTTTCCAGCCGTCTCGTCGCTGGCGGTCGAGGTCGCCCTGACGGGGACGTCTTCGCTCTTGCGCGGTGCCGGGACGGGGACGTTTCCTGGGCCGCGGAGCTTGGCCTCAGCGTCGAACTCTCTGACGATGGGTTCGGAAGCCCGTCGGCTCATCACCCGGACCTCGCCGAGCTCTGGGTGGTCGCTGTAGTTTTGGCCCTGCCATGGAGGCCGCTCTCTCCGCTTTGCCTTCACGGGTCCGAGGTTCGGGTCGTTACGCTCAGTCAGCGCCGCAGCGAGCTCATTGTAGGTACGAGCAATATCGCTCAATTCCCCGAATCGTTCGTGGTCCAGTCGTCGCTCTTTTGCGCCACGCGCCAGCGCACGCATCGCGTCAATCAGCTCTTCACGACGTTGCAGCGGAGGGCGGGTGACCACAAACACTGTGGCGGCGAGCGCGGCCATCACCATCACATCGATCAGCAATCGCGCACGACCTGCCTCCGGACTCTCCTTCATAGCGAGAAGAAATCCGGCCACTGCCGCGGCGACACAGGTCACCACCACCGCTGTGAGCAAACGAGAGCGAACGTTCATCCAGGCCTGCTTATCACGGGTCGTTGCGGAGGGGAGCCTCCATCCGCTCCCGCAAGCGGGAAAGGGCAGCCCCGGCGTCTCGTATGTCTCTCGCATCATAGCGTCGCTGGAACGCCTCTAGGGCCGCCTGACGGACCATCGGATCGCGATCGGCGAGCGCGGGGAGCAAGACCTCCCGAAGTTCATCTAGGGGAGCTCGGTAACCGGCGAGGTCGATCGCCATGGCCCGAACGCGGGCATCCCGATGCCGTACCAGCTCTGCCACGAGGCGTGATGACGTTGTTGGTGGGGCCTTGCGCGCGCGATATTCCCCGTACGCCTGGGGAACGAGAAACGCGACGAAGCCGAGCGCCAGCAGCACCTGCAGGAGGGACCGACCATTCCAGTGGCCCCGCCTCTTCGCTGCATGGACCGCGTCGATCGTCGCCACGACGACGAAGCACAGGTAGAGCACCGGGCCGAGGCTGAGCCACTCCGGTGCCAATCGACCCGCTCGAACGGACGCGACGATGGAAGGATGCCCGAGCAGCGCGAACGCAGCCGCAGCCAGCAGACTTACGAGCAACAACGCGCGGAGCGGTCCGCGACCAGACGACGACGTGCTTTGCTCGGGTACCCACGAGGTTTCGGTCAAAGGTGCCTCACGCTGGGAGCTCTGCCGCAGAGCATTCCCCTCTTCTTTCAGTTGCCAGTCGCCCTCTGCCGTTGTGCTCGTCGAACTCTGGCGAAATGTGACCAAGGATGTCGCTACCACGAGAGTCGGGGGCAGGACAGAGGATCCTCTGGGGGCGCGCCTGGGTGGACGGACGATTCACGGGATGGCAATGCCTGCGCTGGGGCGCCGTGCCCCGTGGTCTTGGGAGCTTTGCTCGATGCGCAATCAAACCATGCATGCTTTGCCTCGCTTGTTCTCACTGGTCGTTGGGCTCTGTCTCGCGGCATGCCCCGCCGCACCGGATCCCGAAGACACGGCACAAGCGGCGCACGACGCAGGCGGCGGGGTGGAAGAGAGCGACCCCGATACGATCGGGGACCCGGGGCCGGATGGAGGTACCGCCAACGACGCCGGCGCTGACGCCGGCGTGCTCGATGATGCTGGCGCCGATGCCGGTCCCATCGACCGTGGCGACACCGACAGCGGGGTGGTCGATGACGCAGGCAGTGACGCGGGGGTGAGTGACGATGCGGGGACCGATGCAGGAGCGGGCGAGCTAGTCGAGGACGAGGCCGGAGATCTCGATGCACCACTCGACGTCGCGTTGCCCTATTCCGGCCAATTCGACCACGTCCCTGCGAACGACCGCGACTGTGTGCGGTTCACCGTGAGCGACCCCGGCACCCTCGTCGTCACCGGCGGGAACGCCTATTCTGAAGATTGCGGCTACAGCGACTTCGAGTCCTCCTACGATACCCAGGTTTGGTTGTATGCCGATGGTTCGGCGCCAGGGAGCACGAGCCTCGACTCCGACGACCAAGGGGGGCAAGGCAACTGTCCTTTGCTCGAGACCATCGTGGGCGCGGGTTCCTACATCGTCTGCTCCGCCCATTGGTTGCAGAATGATGCAGTCTTCGGGGCGACCCTCTCCATCGAGTTTGCGGCTTTTGAGTGTGGCAACGACCTCGTGGAGCTGGGGGAGGAGTGCGACGGCACCGACCTGTGCTCCGACGAGTGTCTCATCGACGACGGGCTCATCCGCGAGGACGAAACTACCGGGAACGGCACGGCGAGCGCCGCCGGAGTGAAGACGCTCGTGCTCGAACAGCGGTATCGTGGAACCATCAGCTCTTCCACCGACGAGGACTGGTGGCGTCTGCAGCTACCCGGCAATCTGGGGCTCGGTGCAGTGCGGGCCTACCTTGGGGGGCCCGACATCGGCGCGACGAGCTGTAGCGGCGCGCCCGCCAACCTACGGGTGGAAATCTACGGAGGCGGTGACTTCGCCGATCCTGTCGCTGAGTCGAGCGTGGCTGTTCCTTGCCGCCAAGCGACCCTCATCGATCTCGGTGGTGAGCCCCTCATCGGCTATGAGACACTGTGGTTGCGCGTGACGACCACGGGTGCACCGAGCCCCTATCACCTCTTCGTTGAATACCTTGTGGCTGACTGTGGCGACGGAGAGGTTCAGCCCTCGGAGCAATGTGAGCCGGAAGTGGGCGACACCGGCAGCATCTGTGACCCGGTGACCTGTCGGCTCATCGCACCGGCGAACGACGCCTGCGCCGACGCGACCGAGGTCGAACTGCCCCTCGATGGCTCCCTGTGGACGACAACTGGCAATACCTTCACGGCGACTGGGGACAAGAACTGGAGCGGGACCCCCGCATGTCAGTCGACCTCATCTGCGAGCTCCTCGGTCGATGTGCATTTCACTTTCGTCGCCGGGCAAGATGGACGGGTCGCCTTCGTCCTCGACAGCATTGGCTGGGATGCAGTTCTGTACGCTTCTGAGGGGACTTGCGGTTCGCCCCTTTTGTGCGACGACGAGCCCGAGGAACTCGAGTTCGATGTCATCGCCGGTGAGCGATACACCATCACGGTCGACAGCTGGCTCAGTGGCAAGGGGCCCTTCACCCTCTCTGCGCTCTATCTCGTCCCACCCGTCAATGATGTCTGCAGCGGGGCACTCGCCGTCGACATCAGCCCGAGCGATGGCGTGGTGCGGCTCGAGGGGAGCACACGAGCCGCGGCCGACGACGCGGCCAGCAGCTCGACGCTGAGCACCTGCAGCCATAGCCCCGGCGGCTCCCACCCTGACACCTTCTATTCGCTCACCCCGTCGGCCGACGGTACCTTGCTCATTCGAGGGGACGCAGCCTTCGCCGAGCGGCTCTACGTGCTGTCGGGCTGCGGGGGAACGCAGGTCGCTTGCGGTAGTGCGAGCTTGACCCTGCCCGTCACCGCCGGCGAGACATACATCCTCGTGGTGGACGCTTACGGGGCGGAAAAGGGTGAGTACGCCGTCGACATTCGCTACGACCCACCACCAGTCCTCGCTGGGGCTGACCTGTGCGCCGACGCCACTCCGCTCTCCGCCGCCTCGGGAGCCATCCTCGGCAGCTACTCTGGCGCGACACACAACTACGACGCAGAGGTCCTCGGTGATTGCACGAACTGGCCTTCCCTCGGCCCTGATGTGGTCTATCGAATCGACGTGCCGGCCGGGCAGACCCTGCATGCCAGCCTCGACGCTGTGGCCGCAGACTCCGTGCTGTACGTCGCCGATGCTTGCCCGATCGTCGGCTCTGACGCATGCATCGCTGGGGAGGACAACGGTGACCCAGAGGTGGTCAGCGTCACCAATACGAGCAGTAGCGCAAAGACGTACTTCCTCGTCGTCGACGAATGGCTCACCGTCGGTGGGACGCCGAGCACCACGGCGTCAAGAGACTTCGTGCTCGAGTGGCGCGTCAGCGCCGACTGAGTGGCTGTTGCTCGCACAGCCACGTCACCACCATGGTGACTGGAGAAGAGACCGCCCGCGCCCGCCAGGGAGCGCGGACGGTCTCTTAGTTTGGAGAGGCAGAGGACGCCTTCCTCGTCGCTCTGTGTGCACAACCGCGCAGCTCACGGATCTATTTCGCAGGCATCGCGCACCGTCGTCGCCTTACGCCACAGGGCGCACCGCGAGTTTTCACGTGCTCCACAACAGTTGCCGGGTCTCTTCCAGCCGGGCCGCGGTATCCGCTGTGCGCCACGTCATGGCGGCTTCCAGTAACTGCCGCACCTCTTGCTCGGCATTGAGCAGCTGATCGAGGTCGGAGCGCCGGATGGCCAGCACTTCGACGTCGCCCATGGCGCGGACACTCGCCAAGCGTGGCGTTTTCTGCAACGCCGAGATCTCCCCGAAGAACTCACCCTCACGGAGCTTGTTCAAAAAGACAGGGATCCCGTCTTCATCGCGAGAGACCTCCACCTCGCCGTTCTTGATGACGTACAGCTCCTCGCCCAGTTCCCCTTCGCGCACGATGAACTCTGCATCCTGAAAGGACAGCAGTCGCGAGCGCTGCAGCAGCTGTCGCCGGCCTTCCGGCGGCAACAGGGCGAAGACGGGATTTTTGGCCATCATGAGTTCAGCGACGCGCTCTTTGTAGAACTCGAGCAGAGGTTCCTTGAACGTCGGGTGCAGGGCAAAGAGTTTGTCTCCCGTCTCGCGCTCGAATTCGAGAATCTCTGTCGTGGTGATGGTCTCGACGGTGGCGGTGCGTTGTCGGCCTGTGAGAAATGAGAATTCGCCGAAGATGTCACCGTCACCGAGGGCGCTGAGATAGACCCGCGCCTCTCGCGCATCGGCCTCTCTCCCCTTTTGTGCCTGCCTCAAAATCGTCGATGCGCCGGGGATCTCTTGTCCAGGGAATGGCGACGACGTGTCGTGCCCGCTTGGAGTGCAATATACGGTGAGTCGTCCCCGCCCGACGCCGAAAAGAGCGCTCCCCCGTTCTCCTTCGCGCACAATGACTTCGCCGGCGTCCATGCTGCGCACCCTGCACGCACGCGCAAAGGCGGCGAATTCTGCTGGGGGAAGGCGTCCTAGCAGTGGCGCTGGGTGGCGCACGACGGTGCGTTCGTCTTCGTCAGTGCGCAACTCGGGCTCGACGCTCAAGAGCAGCGACACATAGTCATTATGGTCGAACTTTCGCAGCACCGAGAGTAGCCTCTGGCGAGGAGCGCGCTGTAGGGTCGCGAGGAGCTGCAGCTCATCGTCGACGACCTGCGCCTGGGCCAGAGACTTTACGGGATCGTAGGCGCACACCGCTTGAATCAGCATTCCGCGGTGAGCGAAGACGCTTGCCGCAATGCGAAAGCAGGCGAGCGCGCTGTTTTGCTCATCAGCCGCCAGGTGCCAGCGTCCCATGCGCACCAACGTCCACAGGTCGGGTTCGCGTACGAACTCTTCTGCCAGCTGGACGAGACCTTCCTGTGTGGCCTTCGCTCGCAGCTTTTGCAGCACCATCGGGCTCTGCTGGGTATGGTCTTCCGTCGCAGGACGTATCTCGTGGGTCGCTTCATCGAACTGCCCTTGCTCTGCACCTGACGCCAGGTATGCGGCGAGGTCACGCGCTTGGTAACCGCCGGTCGAGCCGAGGTAGCCCTCGAGGACATGAGCGAACTGGGAGGCGCTTTGCAGGCGCTCACCACGGCTCCGCGCCAAGGCCCGTCGCACCAGCTCGTCGAGCTCGGTGGGGACGTCGGGGCACTTCTCGCGGGGACTCGGGATCCGCTCATGCAAAACCTTGCCCAACGTCGTCACAGGGCTGTCGGCAGCGAAAAGTCGGGTGCACGTCAGCATCTCATGCAGCACCACCCCGAGCGCCCATAGATCGGCGCGGTGGCAAACGATCTCTCCGGATGCCTGTTCGGGGGCCATGTACGAGAACTTCCCCTTCACGGAGCCCACGTTGGTCAACGTCGCTTTGTTGCGCGCTGCTGCGATTCCGAAGTCTCCGAGTTTGACCTCACCGCGCCAGCTCAAGAAGACGTTGTGCGGGCTGACATCACGATGAACGATCCCCAAGGGGAGACCCCGTTTGTCGACACGTCCATGAGCGTGGTCGAGGGCGCGGGCGACGCAGAGGGCGATGTAGGCCGCAGCGCGAAAATCAAGTCGTCGACCGGCGCGTTTGTGGTCGCGCAGCAGGTCTGCAACGTCCATTCCGTCGACAAGTTCCATCGCCATGAAGTAGCGATCACGAACCTGGCCGAACTCGAACAGGCGTACGATGTTCGGATGTTCCAACCCGAGCGTGATGCGCGCCTCATCGATGAACATGCTGACGAAATGGGGATCATGGCTGAGTTCGGGGAGCATGCGCTTGATCACGCAGGCACGAAGGACGCCGCCCATGGCGGCAGAGCGCGCGAGAAAGATCTCTGCCATTCCGCCCACCGCGAGGCGCTCCAGCAGTTCATACTTTCCAAACGTGAGCTCTGCGGTGGTCATGTCGAGGTGCGCCCCCTTTTGGCTCAACTTCCAATGACGTGACTCCAGCCAGACGAGACCACCATCATAGCCCGTTTGCCGTACCGCCAACAGCGGCCCTCCGGTGTCGCCACAGACGAGGTTGGGCTCCCCTTGCTCGGGTCACCGGCCGGATGGTACTTCCTGGGACGTCGTCATGCCTCGAGGCTCAAGACCTCTCGGGTCATTTTGGAGCGCCACATGATCCCTGGCTTCAACCACAACATCAAGCACCAGGGGCGCGTCTTTCACGTACAGACCGAAGACTCCGGCCCGAAGAATCCGCACATCATCACCCACCTGTTTGTCGGTGGGAACATCATCTCCTCGCAAAAGACGCGGTACGAAGAGCTGCTCTCCTCCCCCGATTACGAGTCGCGGGTGAAGGAACTGATGGAGGAGCAGCACAAAGAGATGCTGCGCAAGCTGGTGCGAGGGGAGTTCGACGCGGTCGGGAGTGCGCCTGCTTACTACCTCGACGGGCCTGCTCCGCTGAACATCGAGGGGCAACCTCTGTCGCCAGCGACAACGCCGTTCGTCGGGGCCGCGGCACTCGAGGGCCAAACGAACGAGGTGACGAAGGCTCCTGATCTTCCTGCAGGGGAGGCGAAGGCATCGACCGCCGTGCCCGATCGCATCGAGTCGCTCTTCGGGGAGCTTCCCGAGGAGCGCTCGCTCGACGAGGTCATCCTGTCCTACCTGAGCGGGGCCAAGTCAGAGTCGTAGTCGTAGTCGTCGTTCCGCCTCGATCACCCGCCCCATGGGCGTCACCTGTGTCCCCGTTCACTTCCCGATACAAAACCGGGAGAACACCACGTCGAGAACATCTTCCGTCAGGGAGCGGCCCAGGAGACGATCGAGCGCAGCGCCAGCGCTGCGAAGCTCTGAAGAGACCACCTCGTGGGGCAGCCCGTGCCGCAACGCGATAGCTGCTTCGATGACACCCTGGCGGAGCCGGTGTACTTCTTCGCGTTGTCGCTCTCGTGAGAGCAACACCTCGTCGAGGGCCGGACGGGAATCACCTCCCAAGCGGGTGGCGATCTGTCGGCGCAGCTCGTCGAGATTGTGCGCGGTGTGGGCTGAGACCGCCAGTACACCAGGCTCATCGGGGATGAACCCCTCACGGAGCTCCGCTTTGCTGCGTACGACCAGTGCATCCGGTCGTGCCTTCTGGCGCAGCATTGTCACTTCGTCGTCGGCGGTGGGCGAGCCACTGTCGACGACGAGAAGCTGTAGATCGGCCCGGGCGAGTTCGCGCTCAGCTCGCTCGATACCGAGCGCTTCCACGGGGTGTACCTGCGTCGTATCCCGCACTCCAGCGACGTCGACGAGGACCACGGGGATGCCCACGAATTCCACCTCGGCCTCGAGGACGTCACGGGTGGTGCCGGGAGACTCGTGCACAAGCGCACGGGTCTCCCCGAGCAGTGCGTTGAGCAGCGTCGACTTGCCAGCATTGGGCAGCCCGTAGAGCACCACCCTCGCACCCTCCCGCAGTCGCCGGCCGAGGGTGACTGATTCGAGCAGTCGGGTACACGAGAGAGTGGCCTCGTCGAGTTGTGCCAGTAGCTCCCCGGTCCGCGATTCGCCTAGCTCTTCGTCAGGAAAGTCCAGGCGCGCCTCGACCTCTGCGAGCACATCGACGACGGCGGTCCTGACCGACTCGAGGCGCTCCCCGAGCCCTCCCTGGAGCTGCCGCAACGCCACGCGTGCGGCCTCGTCCGTGCGGGCTTGCACGAGGTCATGCACCGCCTCCGCGGCCGCAAGGTCGAGACGGCCGGTGAGCACCGCGCGGAGGGTAAATTCCCCTGGCTCGGCGAGACGGCAGCCGGCAGCGACGAGACTGCGCAGCACGCTCTGCACCCGTGAGCGGCCCCCATGGACGGAGAGTTCGAAGGTGGGCTCGCCTGTGTAGCTTTGACCGCCCGGGAAGAACACACACAAGGCTTCGTCGAGCGGAGCGGCTTCGGGGTCAGCGGCGCTGGCGTCGAAAACCACACCGAGGGTAGCGACGAAAGGTCGTTGTGCGCCCTCGCGGCGGCGACGGAAAACGCGCGCCAGGATCTGCTCTGCATCCCGTCCGCTCGCCCGAAGCACCGCGATGGCCGCGCTGCCAGCGGGGGTCGCCAGCGCGCAGATCGTATCTCGCCTGTCGAGGTCGAAGCCCGTCATCCCGCTGCCGCGCGACGTCGCAGTTCGATGGCGAGCAGCCCTATGGCGGCCGGCGTGACTCCGCTGATGCGTGAGGCTTGGCCCAAGGTCTGGGGGCGAATGCGACAAAGCTTCTCGTGTACCTCGTTGCTGAGGCCGGGCAGCCGCGCATCGAACAGATCGTTCGGGAGCAGGGCCTCTTCGAGGCCGCGATCGCGCTCGATGTCTCGTCGAGCTCGCTCGATGTATCCCGCATATTTCAGTTCTGTCACGGCGCGGGTGCGGGTTTCGAGGTCGAGGTCAGCGGGGGCGTCGCCGGGCTCCTCCAGGAGGAGTGCCGCGCCAGCATCGAGCTCCGGGCGTTTCAAGAGCTGCGCGAGGCTGACCGGTGCGGCCAACGCTGCGCTTCCGAGTTTGGCGAGGTGGGCGTTCACTCTCTCGTTCGGTGCCACGCGGGTCTCCTCGAGCCTCGCGAGCTCCGCGCGCAGTGCTTGTTCACGGTCGAGTACACGCTGTCGTCGTGCTTCGGTGAGGAGTCCCACTCGTTCCGCCACCTCCAGGAGGCGCGCGTGGGCGTTGTCCTCGCGCAACAACAACCGATGCTCGGCCCGCGAGGTGAACATGCGGTAAGGCTCTTCGGTACCGAGGGTGACGAGGTCGTCAGTGAGCACGCCCGCGTAGGCTTCGTGTCGCCGCAATACCACCGGCAGCTCGCCCTTGAGGGAGAGCGCGGCATTGATGCCCGCCAGCAGCCCTTGCACAGCGGCCTCTTCATAGCCCGTGGTGCCGTTGATTTGGCCCGCTGTGTACAAGCCCGGCACGCGCGCGGTCTCGTACGTCGGTCGGAGCTGGGTGGGCTGCACGAAGTCGTACTCGACCGCGTAGCCCCAGCGAGTCACCTCTACGTCTTCGAGTCCACGGATGGTCCGCAGGAAAGCCAGCTGCACCTCGGGCGGTAGCGACGTCGACAATCCGTTTGGATACACCTCGAAGGTGTCGAGGCCGTGGGGCTCGAGGAAGAGCAGGTGTGATTCCTTCGCTGCGAAACGCACCACCTTGTCTTCGATGCTCGGGCAGTAACGAGGGCCAGTGCCGCCGATCTGCCCGTTGAAGAGAGGCGAAGCCCCCGCTGCGATGGCTTCGCGGATGACGCGGTGGGTATCTGCGTTGGTGCTCGTCAGGTGACACGAGATCTGGGGCAGCAGTGGGGGACCGCTCTCAATGGCGAAGCGCGGCGCCGGTGCGTCTGGGGGCTGTTCTTCGAGGAGATCGGTGCGGATGGTGCGCGCGTCGATGCGAGGGCACGTCCCCGTCTTGAGACGACCGAGGGCCAGTCCGAGCTGCCGCAGGCTGTCGGACAACCCCGCGCTCGGGGCCTCTCCCGCGCGCCCACCCGGACGCACCTCAGCTCCCTGGTGCAGAGCCCCTCCGAGAAACGTCCCCGTCGTCAAAATCACCCGGCGGGCACGAAGGTGTTCGCCATGGCGGGTGCGAACGCCCGCTGCCGCGCCGTCGTCGTCGACGAGGATGCCCACCACGTCATCCTGTCGAAGGGATAGACCCGGTTGCCGGTGAACCACCCGCCCCATGGCGAGCCGGTAGCGCTCCATGTCGCTCTGGCAGCGCGTGGCTCGCACCGCCGGGCCGCGGGATTCGTTGAGGGTACGGAAGTGGATGCCGGTGTCGTCGGCCACGCGGGCCATCTCGCCCCCGAGGGCATCGATCTCCCTCACAAGGTGCCCTTTGCCGACACCTCCGATGGCCGGGTTGCAACTCATCGCAGCGATGCGATCGAGCGAACCGGTGACGAGAAGAGTCTCGAGACCAAGGCGCGCCGAGGCCAGTGCAGCCTCGCAACCGGCGTGGCCACCACCTACGACGAGGACGTCAAAGAGCTTACTTTCCCTTGCCATACCCTCATGTTTTTTCCCCCTGCGCACGACCCTGCAAGGGAGGCGTGCGACTTCGCGTTACCCCCGCAGGTCTGTGTAGTCTTCTGCCTATGCACCACCATCGCTCAGCTCTCGTGACCCATGTGTCCTACTCGTCCCGGTCCCTTGTCCGGCGCGGTGGCCACGGCGCCTTAGGTCTGGCCCTTGTCTTCGTTGGGGCACTGTTGTTTGGGGCCGGGAGTGCCCACGCACAGTTCCGCAATAACGGAATGAAGCTGCCCAGCGTCGGCTATTTCGCTCTTGGCAACACCATGGACGGGCTCAACGAGGCTGCGTCACCAGACCAGCCCAGCAAGAACCGCTGGGGCGCCACCGACCAAGGCACCATCGGTGTCGGGTACTTTCGCGCAGTCGGTTACAACCTCTGGTTCGACAGCGACACGAACATCGGCCTCGGCGGTCAGCTCGGATCCGACAAAACCCTGGTGTCGCTCCTGGTCTCCCTCGGCTTGCGCTACAATTTTCTCGACGAGAAACATCGCCCCTTCGTCGCTGGCTATTTTCAGTACCTGCAGTTCTTCAACTTCGGCCCCGGTATCGCCACCAATGAACTCACAGGTTTCCCGCTTTGGGTCGGAGCGCGCCCCACCGTAGGCTACGAGTGGTTCTTCGCCGAGGAGATGAGTCTTACGGGCGAACTTGCTCCCGTGGTCCTCGTCGGACTCGACCTGCCCGCCCCCAAGTTCGCAGGGGTCGCCCGCCTGTCCTATTCCGTCTATTTTTGAACTCACTGCGCGGATCAGCGTCGGTCGCCGAGCTGATCCGCGAAGTGAGCCATCTTCTCCACACCGGCGCGTTCCATGAAGAAACAGGTGACCCCCGGCAGGTGGCGCCCCAGGAATGCCCCGAGCTTCCCATGCCCAGTGACGACGACCTCCCGTTGTCGTCGATAGATGGCTCCGAGCATGACCCGCGCTGCACGTTCGGCGGGCCACATGAATGTCGTCGGGCGCGGGTCTTCTCGCTCTGGCTTGAACACTGCGAGGTTATCGGTCTTGCCGATGTCACTCTCGACGAGTCCGGGGTGAATGGTGGTGCAGGTGACACCGCTACCGTGCAGCTCCATGCCTAAGGTGAGCCCGATGGCCCGCAAGGCGAACTTCGAGGCTGCGTAGGCCGCACCGCCCGGGTAGGTCACATTCCCGGCCACGCTGGCGACGAACACAACCCTGCCCCGGGTGTGTCGCAGGGCGGGGAGACATTTGGAGGCGGTGACCGCCGCGCCGACGACGTTGGTGTCAAGCTGTCGTCGCCAGTCGGCTGCGCTGAGCCGCTCGACGCGACCGTTGACGCAGAAGCCCGCATTGGCGACGACGACGTCCAGGCGGCCAAAGCGCGCGAGCAGCTGAGCAAGCGTGTCGTCGATCTGCGACTCGTCGGTCACATCGCAGACGGCAGCCAGGCCTTCGCGGCCGAGCGATGTGACTTCAGCAACCACCTCATCGAGGGGCTCTGGTCGACGACCCGATACCACTACGCGGGCGCCCTCGCGGGCAAAGGCGAGGGCAAGGGCGCGACCGATGCCGGTGCCGCCTCCGGTGATCCAAACCACAGCGTCGTGAAAGCGCTTCATGCCCGCTCTCTGCCATCTTCCCCGGCCCGTGGCTATATCCCCAAGGGGAGACGGCTCGACGAGGTGGGGCTGCCCCCCTCGACCCGAAGTAGAGCGGGACGCTACCCTGGCCCGCCGGTCGGTTGCCGCCGCGTGGTCAGAGGAGCGCCCATGATCCACGCCGAGCCCTGCATCGTGTTCGAGGACGGCGGGCTCATCGCCCTCGACAAACCACCCGGTCTGCTCTCCACCGGGCGCCAACGTGACGACGCCGACAGCGCCGAAGGGTGGTTGCGCGCGTTGCTCGGGCGGGAGGTGTGGGCACTCCACCAGCTCGATCGCGACACCAGCGGGCTGCTGCTCTTCGTCACACGTCGAACTCTCGTCGAGCCATGGCAGCGACGCCTCGCCCACCGCCGCACCCACAAGCGTTACCTCGCGGTAGTGCATGGT
>JBMTAX010000010.1:0-17741 GCA_049429145.1 Myxococcota bacterium | reverse complement strand
CTCATTTGGAGCCGACCGTTGACGGGAATTGCGCTCAACTCGAGCGACCATGAACCGTCCCGGTTCTGGAATGCGACCCCGATTTTCGTCCAGAAACTCTTACTGCGACCCGAGGTAGGGTCCTGCACCTCGGTGTCCTCCACCATCCAGAGATGTTTGTAGGTGGGTTTGAACTCGCTCATTTTCTGCTCCTCCGCCGCGCCCTCTCGCTAGGCAACCATGATGCCAAACGGGACTTGGCCCCCAAGCTGAGTGGCCTCCTGGTTGGAGATTGAACGCGTCCCACCTGCGGCACGAAGGCTCCCGAAATTTTGCACCCTGGGTGTGGTGATTCCTCTGACACCTGTGGAAAACTCCTGTGCCCAGACTCAATTCTCGTAGCCTTCCTGCTCACTTGTGACGATTCCAGAAATCCACAGGGCTTGTGGATGGGTGCCCTGCATGCCCATCCCTCACCCTTGTGGCCCCCTCCTGGAACCCACAGCGGACGAAACAGAGGCTGTGGGAAAAGCGTGGAACAGCAAAGCTGACGCACATTCCACCGTCGTCCCCCTGATTCCACCTGCACAATTCCCACGGCGTCATCCTAAACTCCCGTGGGAGTTTGCCCCTTTGGCGAGTTTCCCCCGTTTCCACAGGGATGATGATGAGGGGTGAAATAATTACCTAAGGATCTCTTTGTAGAAGCGCTCTCTCTCCCCCTCTCTTCTGTGCTTTTCCCAGCGGCCCTCCACTGCTACAAGCCCCTCTGCGCCGCACTCCTTCATCGGCGGCGAAGGTGCTCCATGGAACTGCGGATTCCCGTCGCTGAGCTCAGTCGCGCACTCTCCATGATGCAGGGCATTGTTCAACGGAAGAACACGATGCCCATTCTCGCGAACGTCCTCCTCGAGGTCACCACCCACGGGGATGGCGCTGGCCGACTGACCATTACGGCCACCGACCTCGATGTCGCCATGCGCACCGAGCGTGCTTGTGAAGCCTTGGCAACGGGAAGCGTCACGGTGCCTGCACGAGCCTTGGCCGACATGGTGCGCGTGCTCCCGGGACCCGACGTGACGCTCAAACGGTTCGCCAACAACCATGTCGAGGTAAAGAGCGGCCGCACCAAGGCGAAGCTCATGGGGCTCTCGGCCGAAGAGTACCCGACGCTGCCCTCCTATGACGAAGTCAACTTCCTCGAACTGGATGCACGCGAGTTCCTGGGGATGGTCGACAAGACGTTGTACGCGGCGAGCTCTGACGAGAGTCGCTACAACCTCAATGGAGTTCTGTTCGAGCCTGACCAGACCCGTACGGGCGGACTCAGTATGGTGGCCACCGATGGGCATCGGCTCGTGCGTGTTGGGCGGGTCTTCGAAGGTGTCGACTTCGGTGGGGCCAAGAGCGTCATCTTGCCTCGCAAAGGCATTGGCGAACTCAAGCGCCTCTTCGATGGCGTCGAGGATTCCTCCCCCTTGGAGATTGGCTTCTTCGACAACCACGCCGTCCTCCGGCGTGGTGGCACCACACTTGGCATGCGCCTCATCGATGGCAGTTTCCCGGACTATAAGCAGGTCATCCCGAAACTGGCGGACAAGGTGGTGCGCGTCTCTCGCGCCGAGACAACCGATAGCTTGAAGCGGGTCTCTGTCCTCGCGAGCGATAAGGCCGCGCCGGTGAAGTTGTCGCTGGGGCGCGACACGCTGACCGTCTCTTGTAGCAACCCCGACGCGGGCGAAGTGAGCGATGACGTGCCTGTGGAGTACGGTGGTGATGAGATCGACGTCGCCTTCAATGCTCGGTACTTGGTGGATGCGTTGGCGTGCCTCGAAGACCAGAATGTGCTCCTGAAGCTCACCGACAACCTATCGCCTGGTCTCTTGGTGGGTGTCGACGACACAGACCATCTCTGTGTGGTGATGCCCATGAGGTTGTAGGGGCTCTGACGGGAGGGGCGCATGCATTCTTGGAAGCGCAAGCTGCCATCCTTCGTCGATGTCCTCGGCCAAGGACCTGTGGTGTTCGATGGCGCCACCGGCAGTGTTCTCTATGAACGCGGCGTTTACCTGAATAAGTGCTTCGACGAGCTGAACTTGTCGAATCCCGAGCTCGTCGGCGACGTGCACCGCGACTACGCTGCCGTGGGAGCCGACGTCGTTCAGACAAATACCTATGGCGCAAACCGCATCTCTCTCGCTCGTCATGGGCTCGTCGACAAAGTGGGGGCGATCTGTGAGGCCGCGGTGCGTATCGCTCGCGAGGCCGTAGGCGACCGCGCCTTTGTCGCGGGTGCCATCGGGCCCACGGGGTTGTTGCCCAAAGACTTGATGCGAACCGCAACCCGTCGGCAGGTATTTGAGGCGTTTCACGAGCAAGCCCAGGCCCTGGCGGATGCGGGAGCCGACCTGCTCATCTTCGAGACTTTCGGATACCTCGGCGAGCTAGAACTGGCCGTCGAGGCCGCTTACGGGGTGCAGGTTCCTTTGGTGGCCGAGGCCAGTTTCGGCGATGACCTCGTCACCGCCGATGGCGCTGGACCCGATGAAGTGGTGACTCGACTCAAAGCCCTCGGGGTCCACGCTGTCGGTGCCAACTGCGTGCTCGGACCCAATCGTCTCCTGGAGGTCGCAGAGCGGATGGTCGGACAGGGATTGCCGGTGGTGATGCAGCCCAACGCCGGTTACCCCCGCAGCGTCGATGGCCGTGCCATTTACCAGAGTTCTCCCGAGACCTTCGGGGTGGTGGCGCGTCGCGCCTTCAAGCTGGGCGTGGCTGCGGTGGGGGGATGCTGTGGCACCACACCCGACCATATCCGAAGAGTGGTCGCCGCAGCCCGGATGCTCGGCGGAGGCCGGTGGCGCTCCGAGACCGCCGAACCCACACCGGGGGATACGAAAGCGCCAGCGGCTCCTCGCGGGGAAACGCCCGTGCCTCTCAGCGAGCGGTCTCGCTTCGGGGAAAAGCTCTCCCGGGGAGAATGGGTGGTCTCAGTAGAGGTATTGCCGCCGACAGGGCTCGAGCTTCAAAAGACCGTGGAGAGTGTGCAACGGTTGCAAGCTGCCGGGGTCGATGTGGTGAACATCCCCGATGGGCCACGGGCCACGGTACGGATGAGCAACTCGGCCTTCGCGAGCTTGGTGGCCCAGCAGACCACTGTCGAGCCGCTGCTTCACTTCTGCGGTCGCGATCGGAACCTGCTCGCGTTGCAAGGCGACCTCCTGGGCGCCCATGCGTTGGGTGTCCGCAACCTCGTGTGCATCACCGGCGACCCCCCAAAAATCGGCGATTATCCCGACGCGAGCGCGGTCTTTGACCTCGACAGCATCGGTATTCTCTCATTGGCGAGCGGGCTGAACCGGGGGAGGGACCCCGCAGGGAAGGCCATGGGGGGGCAGACACGGTTCGTCCTCGCCACCGGCGCCGAGCCCGCAGCCCTGGACTTCGACCGGGAGGTGAAGCGCCTTTTCGAGAAGAAAGAGGCAGGCGCAGAGCTGGTGATGACCCAACCGGTCTTCGACGGTGAGGTCCTCGACCGCTTTCTCGACGCTACCGCTGCACTTAAGCTTCCTGTGCTGGTCGGGATCTTGCCGTTGGCTTCTCTCCGCAACGCGGAGTTTCTCCACAAGAATGTGCCAGGCATGCGTGTCCCTGAGGCGGTGCGACAAAGGCTTGCCTCTGTGAGCGAAGGAAAAGCGCAGCGAGAGATGGGAATCGACATCGCTGCCGAGGCCCTGCGTGCCGTGCGCCCCCGTGTGCAGGGTGTCTACCTTATGCCCCCCTTCGGACGCGTCGAAGCCGCCCTTGAGGTATTGCAGCGCGCAGGGTGAGTAGCCGCCCCTCGGAGTGCCAAGCGCCAGTGTCTCACCGGCCGCGACTCGCTTCGAACCACCGCGTACCCGCGATGCCGAGGGTCATCACCAACACAAAGAGCAACGCGTCTCCAGACAGCGTGGTCGCACTGACGAGGCCCGGGCCCGGACAGTAGCCCCCGAGGCCCCAGCCGATGCCAAACAGCGCGCTGCCTACCAGCAGCTTCGCATCGATCTTTGTCAAGGTCGGTAGTTGGAACTTGGTGTCCAGCAGAGGGTGAGAGCGCTTCAACGCCAACCTCACAAACAGCAAGTTCGCCATGACCCCCGCGCCCATCACAAAGGCGAGGCTTGGGTCCCAGCGGCCCCCAACGTCCAAAAAACCCACCACCTTCGCAGGGTGCAACATGCCTCCGAGGCCGAGCCCGATGGCGAAGAGGAGCCCAGTGCCAAAAGCGACCAGCAGGCGAGCGACTGTATTGTTCATAGACCTGCACCCCACACCCGCAGGGCGAAGACAGTCAGCCCGCCGGTCAGCATGAACGTGAGCACCGCCGCCAAGGACCGCAGCGAAAGGCGTGGCAATCCGCAGATGCCGTGGCCGCTGGTGCAGCCGCTCCCGAGTTGCGTGCCGACGCCGACCAGCAGGCCCGCCACGACAAGGGAGGTGCGGGACACCAGGGGCGCGGAGAAGCTGTCGGGTGCGAGGGCAGCGAGGGCGATGCCCCCCGCGAAGAGCCCGAGCAAGAAGGCGATGCGCCAGTCTCGGTCGCCTGGGCGCACAAACAGCCCGCCCAGGATCCCACTGATTCCCGCGATACGGCCCGAAAACAACAGCAGGAGGCCGGCGGAGACGCCAATGAGCGCGCCTCCTAGAGCGGAGGAGCCGGGGGTAAAGACCGTTTCTAGGCCATCCATGGGAGAGAACTCCATCTATCCAACGGCGCCGCCAGGAGAAGCGCCGCCGTATCTGCTTTATTTCTTTAGGTTTTGTACTCTTAGTTGTTGCTGCAGTCAGCGCGCAAGGGGGCTATCCCACGATGCCGGGGAGTTCCTTGGCGAGCAGGAATATCGCCATCCCGAGCACGAAGATGGAAAACGCCTTTCGGAGGCTCTCTTGGGGGACCTTCCCGGCGAGGGCGGTGCCTGCGAACGACCCCACTACGGCGCTGCCCGTCACCAGCAACGCGAGGGAGAAGTCTACTTCCACGTGGCTCAGGTAGCCGAGAAAGCCTGCCGCCGATTTCATGGTGATCACGACCAAAGAGCTGCCCACGGCATCGCGCATCGAGAGACCGCCGAGCAGCACCAGCGCCGGCACCACCAGGAATCCGCCGCCCGCACCCACAAGGCCAGTGGCAAAGCCCACCACAAGACCCTCTAGACCGATTTTCCACATGGCCTGCTGCGTCCCGGGGCCCGCCTGTCCGTTGCCCTTCCCTCGCCACATGAACACCGCGGTGACGAGCATCAGCGCCCCGAAGAGCACGAGGAGCACCGTCCCCGAGAGGAAACGAGCGAACTGACCGCCCAGAAAGGCGCCCGCCATGGAGGCTGCCCCGAAGGAAAACGCCGTCTTCCAGCGGACCCGGTCCGCGCGCGCATGAGAAAAAGCCGCCACCGCGCTCGTCACGCCTACCACCAGCAGCGAGGTTGCGATGGCCGCCTTGTTCTCCACGCCCAGCGCGTACACGAGAATGGGGACCGTGAGGATGGAGCCGCCGCCCCCAAGGAGGCCGAGCACCACACCCATCACCAAAGAGAGGAATACCGCGAGCACCATAGCGACTCCGTCTGTTGACCTCCCCATACTTTGCAAAGCCAGAGCCAGCGATGCGACGTCTCGCACGCCGCAGCGAGAGGCCGTCGCATCCCTGTAAGAAACAGGTTTGTCTCAGAATATGAAACAAAGCTATGCTTTACTGAGACATGGCTGAAACCCGTGAACCAAACGCAACTCCCCTCGATGCGTGGCTCGCCCGCATCGGCCCCGCCCATTTTCTCTCCCAACTCGCTTCTCTCGTGCCCGATGCCGCCCTGTTTGTCGTGGACGCGGAGCGCCGCATTCTGCACTGGAGCGACGGAGCCGGCCATTTGCTCGGCTTCGCTGCGGAAGAAGTCGTGGGCGAGCATTGCCTGAAGGCGAACCGCTGCGAGCGGTGCCTCAGCGGGTGCGGCCTCTCCGATCTCCGTCACATTGACGGCGTCCCCGTGACGCTCCATCGCAAAGATGGGGGACCGGTGCTGCTCCACAAGTACGCGCGGGCCTTCTTTGACGAGAGCAACCATTTCCTTGGGGGAGTGGAACTGCTCGTGCCTCAGAAGGAGAACAAGCCCTCTGCCGGTCCCCCGGCGAACTTTCGAAGGCCAGCAGGGGAGGCTGGGGGCATTCTGACGGCGGATTCTCGTATGCGGGAGGTTCTCGCGCTTCTCGAACGCATCGCGCCCACGGACACCACCGTCCTGCTGCGGGGGGAGAGCGGTACCGGCAAGGAGCTGCTCGCCCGGGCACTCCACGACAAGTCCCACCGCCGAAAGAAACCTTTCGTCGCGTTCAACTGCGCGGCCATGAGCGAATCCCTGCTCGAGAGCCAGCTCTTCGGCCATGTGCGGGGTGCTTTCACCGGGGCGGTGCGCGACCACGCTGGGCTCTTTGAGCAGGCAGATGGAGGGACGCTCTTTCTCGACGAGGTGGCCGAGATCCCACTCGACCTGCAGGCCAAGCTCCTGCGGGTGCTCGAGGAGAGGACCTTCACCCGGGTCGGTGACCACAGACCCGTCAAAGTCGATGTGCGCATCGTGTCAGCCACCCACCGTTCCTTGCGCGCCCTCGCCGCCGCCGGCCGGTTCCGCGAGGACCTGATGTACCGTCTCCGGGTGGTGCCCATCTTCCTCCCGCCGCTGCGGGAGCGCCGCGGGGACATCACCCTCCTCGCCGACCATTTCCTTTCTTCGCTGAATCGACGTGGACCGCGCCAGGTCAGCCGCATCGCTCCCGAGGTCATCCGCGCCTTCCTCGACCATCCATGGCGCGGCAATGTGCGGGAGCTGCAGAACGTGTTGCACTACGCCCACGCCGTAGGCACCGGGGAAGAGCTTGCCTTTGGCGACCTGCCACCTGAGTTCCGTGAGGCGGTGGGCGTGCTCCCCGCAGCCCCATCCTCCCCAGCGCTCGACGAAAAGTCTGCCATCGCCCACGCTCTCGAGAATCATCGAGGGAACGTGGGGGAGGCCGCCCGCGCCCTCGGGATGAGCCGCGCGACCTTCTGGCGTCGTCGAAAGCAGCTGGGGCTTTAGAGGGAGCCGTGCCCTACCACGAGCGGGGCACCGCTGCGTCAGTCGACGATGCGGAGCGAACCTCCTTTTTTGACGAGGGCGGGCTCGTGGTGACGCTCGCGGTCCTGTTCTCGCGATGGTGTCCAGGGCCGAATGTGGGCTGGTCTGTTGCGCCACACTTCGCTTACGTCGTGGTCGAGCAGGTGGGAGGGCCTCACATTGCGCAATGACTGCAACATGACGCTCCTGACGTCGGGGATCTCCTGCTCGAGGGTATCCAGCAATCGCTTCATGGCATCGCGCTTGAGCCCGTCTTGCGAGCCACAGAGGTTGCACGGCAGGATCGGAAAACCCCGCTCTTCCGCGTAGGCGGCGATTTCGTCTTCGCCACACTCGATGAGCGGTCGGATGACATCGAAACGGTCGTCGTCGGTGCGATAGCGGGCCGGCATCGATTGAATCCGGCCCGAGTAGCAGAGGTTCATCAGGAGCGTCTCGAGAGCGTCGTCGCGGTGGTGACCGAATGCGAGCTTGTTGCACCCGAGCCGTTCCGCCGTCGAATACAGAATCCCCCGCCGCAGCCGCGCACATAGGAAGCAGTAGGCCTGTCCGGGTCGGGTGCCCTGCTTGACGATGCTGTAGGTGTCCTCGCGCAAGATTTCGAAGGGTGCGCCCAAGGCTTCGAGCCACGAAGCCAGCGGTGTGCCGTCGTAGCCAGGCTGAGCCTGGTCGAGGTGAACGGCCACGATCTCGAAGGGAAAGGGCGCCCGCTGCTTCGCGACCCACAACAGGTCGAGAAGTGTGTAACTGTCCTTGCCGCCCGACACCGCCACGAGGATGCGGTCTCCAGGCTCGATGAGCGACCATTGCTCGATGGTTCCCATCATGCGGCGCATCAGCTTGCGCCCGCGCCCGGCGAGATGCCCCCGCACCGCTGGGCCCCAGCTGCTTGCAGACTCCTCTGCCACGTCCTTCGCATTCGTCTCGGAGACCGTCATGCCGGTGGTGCTAGCGGCATCCATCCGCCTGCTCAAGGCAGGTCGGCTCCAGGGCGTTAGCGATTCGTGCTCCGCTACGCGCCACCCGCGGGGTGAGGTACGCTGACTCCTATGGCTCGTTCCCTCCGCGTAGACCTCGACGGCTTGGCGCACGCTGCGGGAGTAGACCTGCGCGCGGCCCTTCAGCAACTCGAAGCGCTCTACCACGACATCGACGAGCGCAACGAGCGCAACACGAGAGGGCTCGACCTCCCTTGCTCACGCGGGTGTGACAGCTGCTGTCATGACAGCGTCTTCCTTACGCCCCTCGAGTTCTACGGTGCATGGGACTACCTGCAGCGCGTCTACGACGATGAAACCCTTGAGTATGTCATCGAAGAGGGCCTTCGCCTCTATGCTACCCATCGCGAGGTGATCGACGCTTTCGACCGGCCTCCTCCCGGAGGCGACGTCGACCATACGAACCTCGCGCGCACGCTCTCCTTGCGCTGCCCCCTGCTCGGGGAGGCAGGCGCCTGCCTCGTCTACCCGATGAGAGAAACCCTCGCCCGCCTCTTCGGCTGCAGCTTCAACGACGACGGCGGCATCTACGGCTGCCACCTCATCGGAGAGAAACTCGGCGGTAAGGTGGTGCGTTTGGTGCGCGCCCGTCCCATGGCGATGCGGGTACATGACCTGCCGTTGACCGAGCGACAGCAGGTCTATCCTCACTACATCCACGCGCTGTACGGCGAGTCCTGAGGGGGCTCGTGCCTATGGCTCGTCCGCTGCGAAGGGCTTGAGGGCCTCGAGCACATCGATGTAACTGACGATTCCGTGCAGCCTGTCGTCTTCGAGCACGAGCACCGCGCCGACCCGGTGTTCGAGGAGCTTGGCTACCACCTCCGCGAGGGGAGCATCGGGGTGAACCGCAATGAGTTCTTCACTCATCACCTCTCTGACCGACGGTGAGTCGAGGGTGGGTGAACCCGCGTTGTCCGGCAGCAGGACGCCGAGCACGTCGCGCTCGCTCACCATTCCCACCACTCGGTCACCGTCGACCACGGGGAGGTGACGAACATCGGCCAGCGCAAGCAGCCCCGTGGCCTCCCGCAGGGTGGCATCGGTGCGTAGCCGCACAGGCTCAGCGGTCATGAGGTCTTTCGCTCGCATAGGTACGAGGGTGGTCGAATCGAGGTCACCAAGGCAAGCGAACCTCTCGGGGCCAAAGAGGATGCGCAAAAAGTTACCTCTGCCCTCACCCCGGCTATGCTCTCCTTGGTTTTCCCCTCGAAGGAGACGTACGCCCCGTGTCCGCTGATCCAGGCCCCGAGACCGTGACCAATCCTGGGGAGGCCCCGACGCAGGTCGGGGGGTTGCGCATCTTGCGGCTCCTCGGTGAGGGGGGCATGGCCCGCGTGTATGCCGCCGAGGACCAGGCGCTCGAGCGTACTGTGGCGGTCAAGGTACTTCGTCGACGTCACCGCGGTTCCCGATCCATCGTCGGTCGCTTCGTGAGGGAAGCCCGCGCGATGGCCAAGATCAGCTCTCCCCACGTCGTCGCTGTCTACAGCGTCGGCGAAGACCCTGCCGCAGGCCCCTACCTCGTCATGGAGCAGCTCGATGGCGAGGACCTCGGCAAGCGCATCACGAGGCTCGGTCCGGTGCCCGTTGAGGAGGCGCTGCGCTATGCCAAAGGCGCCGTAGCGGGGCTGCGCGCCGCAGCGGAAGCCGGCATCATCCACCGCGATGTCAAACCAGCGAACCTCTTCTTGCACCATGGGCGGGTCAAGCTGACCGACTTCGGTCTCGCGCTCCCTCTCGAAGGGGACGCGCGTCTCACGCGGGAGGGGCTCGTCGTCGGCACACCCTTCTATCTGGCACCTGAGCTCGCTCGTGGCAGAGAGCCAAGCGTCGCCAGCGACATCTACGCCCTCGGGGCGTCGCTCTACGAGTGCTTGACCGGGCACCCACCGTACCGCGCGGCCACCGCTCTCGAGGTGGTCTCGGCCCACTTGCAGCGTCCTGTGCCGAACCTCCGAGAGAGCCATCCCGATTTTCCAGAGTCCCTCTCCCAGCTTCTGTCACACATGATGGCCAAGGAGCCGAGCGAACGCCTGCCGAGTTATGACCTCGTCGAGCAGCGTCTCGAGCAAGTCGCCAACGACCTGGTCAACAAACCCGCCGGTACTGGCATCGCGTCGTCGTCCTCAGAGAGCACCCCCCAAGGGGGCCCCCTGGGGCCTGCCGCCGGATCGTGGAGAAGACGAGGGCTTGTGTTAGGCGCCGCACTCATCGTGGCCCTTCCCTTCTTTGCCTTCGCCTTTGGGGATGAGGAGACTGCGAAGGACAACGCCTCAGCCGCATCCCCATCCCTCCTCTTGCCGGCAGAGGTTCCCGCCGAACCTGTCGACGACGCGCCTCTTCTCAGCGAGGAGCAGGCCCGGGCACAGCTCGTCGAGCTAGACGCCATCGCGAAGTCTCAACGTACCCCGGCGCAGGAGCGGGACCGGGGGAGCGCTCTTCTCCGGCTCGGCAAAGAGCGTTCGGCCCTCATCGCCTTTGCCCGCGCCGCACGCGGAGGGGAGCTGGACCGTCGTGCTCTCACGGTCGCACTCCAGCATCTCCACCACGAGCGGCCCGAACGCGCCCTCTCGCTGCTCAAGGCGTGGCCTCAGGGTGACCAAGGGGTAGACCAAGCGCTGCGGACGTTGTTGAGCGACGCGTGGTCGGTGCGCCACCACGCGCTCTCGGCCCTCGAGTCGCGCGGTGTCGCCACCGACAACGATCGTCGTGCAGTGGCCATGCTCGATGTCACGGGCACAGAGGCATGCGAGCGACGTCTCGCAGGCTTGCAAGTCCTCGCGCGCATCGCCTACGACGAGGACGCTCTCCGTGCGGTGGACGGCGCGCGTTCTACAGACCCTGGCGCTCGCTGCTTGCAGCGCCATCTCGATGGAGCAGAGCGAGACATCGCCGCCCGCATCGATGTGCGATGAGGACGCTCTCCGAGCGGTGGACAGCGCGCGTTCTCCCTGAGCGTCTGTCGGGGGAAAAAACTGTGACTCGTGTCACATTCTGCGGCCGCCCTAGGTCAGATGGGAACCGCTTGCGCCCCTTCTCTCGTCGACGACGTCGTGCAGCCCGCACAGCGAGCGGCGTGCAGCTCGAGGCCTTTCCCCGGGGGATAAAAGTTTCCCTTCTGGGCCCATGAGCCCCAAGATCCCCCTTTGTGAGTGATAAGCCCACGATCCTGGTCGTTGAAGATGACCCCACGAACCGGCGCATGCTGACCGTGTTCTTGGGGAAGAGCGGCTATCAGGTGGAGAGCGCCGAAGATGGCGAGACGGCCCTCACACTCCTCGGTCAGCGACGATATGATTTGGTACTCCTCGACGTTATGATGCCTGGCATCAGCGGCATCGAGGTGCTGCAAGAGATCAGGCGCACGTACACCGCGCAGCAGCTGCCCGTCATTATGGCGACTGCACTCGGCGACAGCGCCGACATCGTAAGAGCGCTCTCTCTCGGAGCCAACGACTACGTCACCAAACCCTTCGAGTTCAAAGTCCTCCTCGCCCGCGTTCAGACGAGGCTCGCCGTCGACCTCTCTCGGCCAACCCCGAAAGGTCTCGCGATCGGGCCTGTCGACAAAGGCCGCGACACCGTCACGGTCATGGGGGTGGGTGACGACAAACAAGCCGCGCCAGCTCCCGACGGTTCGAAAGCTGCCGTCGTCCACCGTCTGCAATCCTCGCGGCTCCCTGGCCTTGGCGAGGTCCTCGACAGCCGCTATCGACTGGATGAGGTCATCGGAACGGGCGGGGCGGGGGTCGTCTATCGCGCCCGGCACTTGAGCCTGGAGAGCGAGGTCGCGGTCAAGATCCTACGCTGTCCCGCCAATGCAGACCAAGAGTTGCTGCAGCGATTTCGCAACGAGGGCGTGGTGGGCTGTCGGGTGCGCCATCCGAACGCCGTGCAGGTGATGGACTTCACTGTCACCGACGATGGCATCGCATATCTGGTCATGGAGCTATTGACCGGCACCGACCTCGCTGACCTGCTGAAAGCTGAGGGCAGGGTCTCTCTGGAGAGGAGCCTCGAGATCATCAAGCCGGCATGCGAGGCCCTCGCCGAGGCGCACCGCCTTGGCGTCATTCATCGGGACATCAAGCCCGCAAATCTGTTCCTGCACGAGTCCCCTCGTGGCGAGGTGGTCAAGGTTTTGGACTTCGGCATCGCCAAGCTCGTCGGACTCGCTGCCTCTGCCGCCCAAGAGACCACGGGCCAGGTGGTGGGCACGACATTGTACATGCCGCCAGAACGCCTCCGAAATCTTCCCTATGACGGTGCCGCCGACGTGTACAGCATGGGCATCGTTCTCTTCGAGATGCTGACCGGGAGCCGTCCCTTCGAATCGGACGACGCAGACCCGCTCGCCGTAGCTGTGATGCACCTCACAAAACCGCCGCCCCATGTGTCTGACCGTCGTCACGGCACCCCGGTAGAGATAGACTCCCTGGTCCTCGACTGCATGCAGAAAGACCCACGACGCAGGCCGACCCTCGACGAGGTTATCAAGCGCTTGGAGCACGCCGTGCATGGGCCTTGAAAACCATGTTCCAAGGCACGGCGCCAGCCAATTGCCCCTCGCTGCGACATCGCATCACCGCGCTATCCGCGGCGAATGAGGCGCACCTTCTGGGTCTCGTATGGAGTACACTCGACGCCACGCTGCGCGTGCGGAGCGTTTATCACCTCCGCCGTCCCTGGAGCGAATCATGACATCTGGCATTTCTTCGTCGCCCGCACCCGTCGCCGCTCGTGAGGAGCCCCCTGCGAAAGAGCGGGTGAAGCGTCGAATCCTCGTCGTAGAAGATGAGGCCCTCATCGCCCTCGACCTCGAGCGTCGCCTGCTGCGCGCCGGCTACGACGTGGTGGGAGTCGCCGACAACCGCGAAGAAGCCGTCGAGCGCTTTCAGGAGTCCCCGCCCGATCTCATCTTGATGGACATCTTCATCAAAGGACCCGCCGATGGCATCGAGACCGCCAAGGCCATCGGCAAACTCGGTGATGTGCCCATCGTATTTTTGACGGCATACGCCGACGACGACACGGTCAGACGGGCCTCAGAAACCTCGCCTTACGGCTATCTCCTCAAGCCCTTCGACGAGCGCACCCTTTCTGCCACCATCACGGTGGCCCTCGAGCGACATGCCTCTGACACGCGCTTGCGCCTGCTCGGCGCTGCCGTCGAATCGGCTTCCGTCGGTATCGTCCTCGACGAGGTGAAAAATGGCGAGCACAAGGTCAGCTATGTCAACCCTGCATTCTTGCAGCTGAGTGGTGCGACCCAAGAGGAGGTGCTCGGTAAACCCCCTTGTCTCCTCGCTGCGAACCCAGAGGACTCCGCCGTCGAGAAGCTCCGCCAGGCTCTCGACAATTTCGGGCATGACGAGGGTGTCATCCAGGGGAGACGACCGAATGGTGACTCCTTCTGGTCATCGGTGAACGTCTCCCCGGTCTTCGGGCGCACGGGCCTGCCGACCCATATGCTGTTGTTTCATGCCGACGTCAGCGGGCAACGCGATGCCGAGGCAGCGCTCGCCGACAGCCAGCGCGTGGAGATCATCGGCCGCTTGACGGCGAGCATCGCGCACGATTTCAACAATGTCCTCGCTGCCATCGTGGCCTTCGCCGAGCTTGCGCGGGAGGGAATCGAGGCCGAGGGGCCGCGCAGCGATATCGACGAGGTGCTGCATGCAGCGCGGCGAGGCGCTTTGCTCAGCCGTCGGCTCCTCGATTTCTCGCGGCGCAACGAAGACGGCCCCCGCGGCACCAGCAATCTTGCCGAAGTACTCGGTCAGACCCGCGCTATGGCGCAGCGCCTTGCAGGTCCGAAGACTGGTATCGATCTGGAGCTCGACACCGCCTCGTTACATGTACCTCTCGACGCGACGTCCCTCGAGCAGATCGTTCTCAACATGGTGGCGAACGCCCGCGACGCCATGCCCACCGGTGGCAAGGTCACCATTCGTACACAAAAGCCCATGGAGCGTACCGACCGCTTCGAGCCTGGCTCCTACGCAAGATTGACGGTGGCCGACAACGGCACGGGCATCGATGAAGAGACCCAGAAGCACATCTTCAAACACTTCTTCACGACGAAGCCGAAGGGGAAGGGCACCGGACTTGGGCTAGCGACCTGCAAAATGCTCATCGAGCGGGCCGGGGGTGTCATTCACGTCGAGAGCAAGCCTGGCGCCGGTACAGCGTTTCACATGGACCTGCCGCTCGTCGAGGCGCGTGCGGAGAAGACCGGGGTGCTCGATACCCTCGGAGATGTGCTCGGCAACGCAGGGGGCGCGCTGTGTTTGGTCGTCGAAGACGAGCCCGCCCTTCGTCGGTCTGCGGTTCGTGCGCTCACCGATGTGGGCTTTCAGGTCGTGGAGGCAGCGACCGGTGAAGCGGCCATCGCTCACCTCGACAAATATCGCGACGAGTTGGCGCTGCTCGTGTGTGACGCAGTCTTGCCCGGTGTGCAGGGTGTGGAGGTCGTCGCTCGCGCACGGGAGGTTACCCCGTCCATCAAGGTGCTCGTCACCACGGGCTATTTCGCCCACGCTACCGACGCTTTTGGCGACGGCGTGCAGATGCTGTGGAAGCCCTTCACGCCCGGCATGCTGGCGCGGCAAAGCCTCGGCTTGATCGAAGACGTCGAGGGAGAGCGCACCTCCCGGGCGATGGCCTTGCGCGACGCAGCCCCGCCTTCCTCGAAGCCACCGGCCGCTGCCAGCACCGAAGCTCGACCTGCACAGCCAGCGGTCACTCATCGTGTGGCAACGGTACTGCTGATCGAGGACGACGACAGCGTTCGCACGGCCCTCGCCACTGGCCTCGAGAGCCGGGGCATGTATGTGCTCCAGGCCGCCTCAGGTGCCGAGGGTGAAGAGCTACACCAATCCACCGAGGTCGATGTGGCCGTCATCGATGTGGGTCTGCCTGATAAAGACGGCATCGATATGATCGCGATGCTGCGGGCACGCGACCCTCTGCTGCCGACCATTATCGTGACGGGCGACCCTACCTTCCACACCGCACAGCGCGCGCTGCAGGGCCGGGCGACGGGCTTTCTCACCAAGCCCATCGAGATCGAAAGCTTCGCGCAAGAGATCGAGCGCTGCAGCAAAGAAGGGCAGGTCCTGCGCCTGCAACGGAAGCTGCTCCTGTCGAAGACCGGCGTCGACGCCTCCACCGTCGACCTGCATCGCCTCGAAACGGAGTTCGAGGCGTCGCTGGCGCAGCTCTACATGGTCTACCAGCCCATCGTCCGTCCCCACGATGGCTCGATCTTCGCCTTCGAGGCGCTCATGCGCAGCAACGGGCCGATGCGCTCCCCGAAGGACCTGCTCGAAGCGGCCGAGGGATTGGGCCGCATTCTCGACGTCGGCGTCGCGGTGCGCCGCAGCATCGCCAATACCCTCGCAGAGAACCCGCAGCGCTACGAACCTATTTTCATGAACCTGCATCCCTTCGAGCTATCGGCTGACCATCTCCTGCGGCCTGAGGAGCCGTTGCTGCCCTATGCAAAGCGCATCGTGCTCGAGGTGACCGAGCGAGCTGAGCTCTCTTCTGCGGATGACGTGTCCCTGACGATGGAGAGACTTCATGACGCCGGGTTCCGCATCGCGCTCGACGACCTCGGTGAGGGCTACGCAGGACTGTCGTGGCTCGTGAAGCTGACGCCAGACATCGCCAAGCTCGACATGTCGCTGGTACGCAACATCCAAGACTCGCGGGTCAAGCGTGACCTCGTCGCGTCGCTCGTCTCTACCTGTCGTGCGGCCCGCACCATCGTTGTCGCCGAGGGCGTGGAGACCGAGGTCGAAGCCAAAATTCTGACCGGGCTCGGTTGTGACTTGCTGCAAGGGTACTACTTCGCCAAACCGGCGCTCCCCTTCCCGGGGGTGAACTGATGCAGGCCTCCTCTCCATTGCTGCGCAACTGAGAGTCTCGTCCTCGAGGAGCAGAGGTGGCATGACAAAAGCGGAGATTACGCACCGCCCCGAGGGGCCCACTCATTGGGTCGCTTTGGCTCTCGAGCTCGCTCTTTGTTTGCGTGAAGGCGACGACGTCATGGCCGTCGTTCGTTCCTTCTTGCGTATCCTCCAAGGGGCTTCGGAGATCGTCGCCGTCGCTGCCCAGATATTGCCGCCATGGGAAAACGCAGAGCTGGTCGAACTCGCCTGTGGCGAGGTCCCCTCCTCGCCAGGGCGAGGAAGTGCGCTTGTTTTTGCTCGAGGCACTCACGATGTGGACGGCGTGCGCTTCGAGGAACAACCGTGGGGCGTCAGGGTCAGCATCGGGGATGTCGCCGCCATCGATCTGTTCCTGCGAGGGGGTGCAGAGCTCGTCGCTGCGCTCGAGATGCTGCGACCCGTGTTCCTGCGCCTTGGCGAGGTGGTTGCCCGCGCCGGGCAACCTCGAGACATTCCGCACACTCATCGAGGCGAGACGAAAGAAGGTTCTTCCACCGTCGACCACGCTCGTATTTCAGAGGAGGAGCTCGTCGCGCCATTGCTCGCCGTCCAACAGGCGGTGTCCCGACTCTCTGCTGCGCTGTTGTCGATGGAGCAGGAGCGCGTTGTTCCTGTGCTCAGGGAGGCCTTGGCGGAGCTAGGTCTCAGCATCGGGGCAAAGCGCGCCTACGTGGTGGAGTTCGGAGAGGATGAGCGGCGAGAGAATCACGAATGGTGTGCTGAGGGGGTGTCGAGCCGCGGTGATGAACTCTCGTCCTTTTCGCTCGGCGACCTCCCGTTTCTGGCCTCGCAGCTCGGCGAGGGTCAAGGCATGTGCATCTCGTACCTCCATGAACTACCAAAGAGCGCAACCAAAGAGCGGGACCTGCTCGAGCGGGGTGGTGTGACGACGGCGCTCTTCGCGCCGATGATGGTGGAGGGTCGCCTCTATGGGGTCGTCAGCGTCGAGGGACTGCATGCAAATCGCCCTGCCCCACTGACGATCCTCCCGTCGCTGCAACTCTTTGCCGATGCGCTGAGCGTCGGTCTTTTACGACTGCGGCAGCGGGCCGTGCAGGACTCTTTGCATGCGAAGTTGAGCCGCAAAGCCGAGCAGCAACACGCGATGCTGGTACTCTCCGACGAGTTTGCGCGCGCAGAGAACCAGCAAGAGCTTTTCGTACGGCTGCGTGCGTCGCTGCGCCTCGTGACGGGTCTCGAGCGGCTGGAGCTGACAGAACTCACTCCCGACAAAGAGCGCTTTCGCGTCTATACTCTCGAGCAATTGTCGGCTGGGGTGAGGCTGCGTGTCGACGAGAAGCAAATCCCGAATGCGCTCGACGAATACATCCTCGCGCGCTCCTCGGTCGAAGAAGCCTTGCGTCTTGGCCAACCCGTGACGAGCCGTGAGCGTGCGATCGAGAGATTTCATGATTGGTGCCGTCGCCAGAATGAGCAGGGTCATGAACATTTCATCACGGTGCCCCTCGTGGGGTCGGCGAGTCACTTCGCGACCCTTGGGGTGTCCTTCGCGCGCCCTCAGCCGGTGACGGTCGACGAGACGGAAGCCTTGGCGCAACTCGGCTCTCTGCTGGCCGCCCATCTCTCCATTCACGAAGCCCGCGAAGATTTACATCGCTGGAACAGCACGCTCGAGGCGAGGGTGGAGCGACGCACGC
>JBMTAX010000009.1:0-18615 GCA_049429145.1 Myxococcota bacterium | reverse complement strand
CTTGCGCGAGCAAGTCACCGTACTGGGGCGCGAAGACGAGCATCTCCTCGAGGAAAGCCTCGTGTCTGCCTGCGAGAGTCTCGGCGATGGCGTCGAGGGCACTGCCGCCATCAAGCCGCGGTGCGCGAGCGTGCGACGCGGCGAGAAGTGCCCCGGACGTGCGTGCCAACTCGAGGAATTCGTCGAGGGGGAACGCTTCAGCGATGAGCCCTTCGCCGAGGCGAGAGACCCGCAGGCCCTTTTGGTCACCTGTGACCTCGCGGAGACGAAAGCTTGCCTGTGAGGATCCGACGGCATCGAGATGCGGATCGGTGAGGGGCTCGCTGAGCGCAGCTTGGCTCTGCACGATGCGCTCGGCGTTGTGCAGGTGGGAGCGTGGTGGGAAGAGCGGCAACCCCGGCAAGGGAAACGGGTCGCGTGCCTCCTTGGCCTCGATGATGACGTCGTCCTCCAACGCGGTCGTGGCCCCCTCGACGAGCCAATAGAGGCGCAGGTTCGCGAAGCTGGCGACGCCGCTGCCAAGGCGGCGCCATGCATCTTTGCGTGCGAAGTAGGTCGCAGGCAGTCCGTGGTCTGTAGAGTGCTCACGGAGCAGTGCGTCGGTGAGCCGCTCCTCCTCGTCGGTGAGGGGCCGAAACGCATCGGCGAGCGGAGCGCTGGGGAGAGGTGGCGGCAGGGAGAGCACCCGCCGACCTTGTTCATCGATGGCGGTGTACTCGAAAAGCTCGCTGCGCGTGCGCGCGTCTTCTCCCGCTCGTGTGAGCAAGTCGGCAAGCACCGCTCCGCGACTGGGGTCTGGTAGCGATCGGCCCTGTGCCAGGGCCTCGATGGCTTCCGCGTAGCCCCTCACGGTCTCGCTGACCAGCTCCGCCCCGGAAGGGGCCGCTTTCGTGTTCGACCACAGTTGAGCCGCGATCCACCACGATGTGGCGAGCCTTCTTACGTCGAGGTGAAAAGGCCCGAAGCGTGCCGCATCGAAATCGTTGAACCCGACGATGAGTCCACCCTCGCCGCGCATCGTGCCGATGTTCTCGAGATGCGGATCCCCCACGAGCAACACCCGACTCGTCGTGGAGGTTGCGAATGCGGTGGGCAGATAGCCTGGCCCCGGCGTGGTGACGTCGCGAAAATATTGCCCCGCGGTGCCCCGAAAGAAGCGGAACAGGTCGGTGGCCATCAAGGTGTATTTGGCCTGCACCAGGGCGGGCTCTCGCACGAGTAGATCGAAGTTGTCCTCGGTGAGGGTCGAGACGAGCCAGTCACGACGGGCCTCGCTTGCAGGCGAGACCTCCGCGCAACCGAAGGAGGCGAGCGACAGCGAAAGCACAAGACCGAGACGGGCCAGCCACGAGGTCACGGCCCACAGGGGCGAGGCACTCCGGCACTGACAACGCGGGAGGCTTGGCTCGTGATCGACCGAGGAGGCGCGGGCCATGGGAACGGTCTGTCGCGAAGCGAGTGTGGTCAAACAACCGCGTCGTCGCAGTTGTCACAGAAAAGACACACGGGAGCGCGGCGTCGTATTTTTGACGCAACGCACCGAGCGACCCCTATTGCCTAAACCGACCGAGCGGTTGGTACTCACGGCCTACAGTCGGAGATGCTCATGCGCGTACGAGATCGGCTTTTTCCAGCTCTGCTCTCTGTGTCCCTGGCCGCGCCCTTCACGGGCTGCGCAGCTGGCCCTGTCGAGAAGGCGGACCCCGACGTGGAGGGCGCTCCCGAGGCACCGGCTGCCCCCACGGCGGCTGATCTGGCCTTCGAGCAGCTCACGGGGCGCTTTGACTCCAGCCAACAGGCGGCGACGAATCCTGCCTATTTCGCCGTGCAGCTTCATACGTGCGTCATCGAAGTCCCTGAGCTCGGCGAGCGGGTCCTGTACGTGGAGCAAGCGATGGCGCAGAGCCTGAATGCGCCTTACCGCCAGCGCCTCTATGTGGTGCGCGACGACGAGACGGCAGGCGCTGTGACCTCGGCGGTGTACACCCTCGTGAGCCCCGAGCGTTTCGTTGGTCTCTGCCGCGGTGACGAGGGTGCGGCACTCCCCACTGCTCTCGACGCCGAACCGCGCAGCGGCTGTGACGTGCACCTCAATCAAGTTGACGAGCTGTTCGTGGGTGCGACCACCGGCAAGACCTGTGAGAGCACCTTGAGCGGCGCGAGCTACGCCACCAGCGAGGTGACCATGAGCGCGACCGAGATTCGTTCGTGGGACCGCGGTTATGACGCGAGCGACAAGCAGGTGTGGGGTGCTGTCGCAGGTCCATACATCTTTAACCGTCTCGAGTAGCGAGCGCGAAGAGCAACGCCATGGGCCCACCACGTCAGCTCGTCCTCGCTCCCCGCGTCGCATGCATCGTGATGGGGTTGGTTTCGTTCTCGGGTTGCCCCGCACAGAAGCCTGCGGCCGGTGAGACCGTCGGCGACGCTGCAACGAATGTCGATGCGGGTGGATCCTCGGCGGAAGACGGCGTCGGGGGCGGCGTCGGGCCGAGCGAACAGACGGGCGACGAGGATCTTACGACGCCAAACGACGGCGGAGCCGCCGCGGAGTCGGAGAGCGAGAGCGATGGGGGGACGTCTTCCCCGGACGAGTCTCAGCACGACGAGACTGTACCGGAGGCCCCGCAGGAGACGCCCGACGGGGGTGGCGGAAGCCCGCCTCCGAGCGCGACTCTCCCGATGGCGCCGCTCGCGCAGTGCGCACCGACGACGGGATGTGGCGGTCCTGCTGTTGCCGCGGTGTTCTCGGTAACGAGAGCAGATTTCTTTTATCCCTTAGGTCCTGGCGTGAGCTCCCCTGAGGCGTTTGGCACCGACGACGCTCCAACCTACCCAGAAGCGAACCTGCCCGATCCGAGCGCCGGCCGACGTCTCACCATCACCGGGCGCGCCCTCGTCAGCGGCGCGCTGTTGCCTGACGAGACTGCGCCCACCGACCGCCCTGCAGCGGCCTTTCTCGTCGAACTCAATGGCCGCCCGGGCTCTGCTTGGCTCGATGAGCAGAGCGTTGACTGGATAAGGGTCTGGCCGTCGAGCTTCGCGGCGGGTGACCCGCTGTGGATCATGCTGCATTCCCGTAGCGAAGCATTCCTCGAGGGCAACCTCCTCGACGTCGTCGTGCCGAGCACCGCAGGCGTCGCCCTCGATGCCGCGGTCATACCGGCCATCACACCAGTGCCCCTCACCGCAGTGAGCACGACCGCTGACCTGTCGACGTTGCTGGTCCACCTGCGCAACGAAGATGCGGCAGCGCACACCATCACCCGAGTGGTGGTGAACGGCGAGGACGTGACCGCGCACACCTGCCTCCCCTCGACGGCGCTCGGAAGCGGAAGGGCAACGCTGCTCTCGATACGACGCTGCTCGCCCTTTGCCCCTGGCGACCCGTGGACGGTGGCGGTGGAATTCGACGACGCCCCTCCCGCTGTGGGTGCGGGCCGCATCGCGAAGCCCGTGTATCCGGTGCACACCTGGCCCGAGGACGCAGACTGCCCGTTTCCGGGCATCCGCGACGAGGCCTTCGCCGCCTATCGAGCGCAAGGTTTCGACACATTCTTCGCTCGTCGTCGCTACCGCAACGAAGCGGAGTGCAGCGACCGCTTCACGTCGGAGGCCATCGAGCAAGACTTTGCGGCCGCAGGCGCGTGGGCGATGCCTGATGACTTTGGCATGAGCCTCGTGGACACGAGCCGCGTCCCCGCTCGCCTCCTCGGCGACGAGGTGGACGACAAGAGTTTTGAAGAGTTGGTCGCGTCTCAGAAGATGCGCCGTATCGCGGAGGAGACCAACGCGCGCGCTCAAGAGGAACCCGATGTCATGACCTACATCGGGGGCTCACGGCATCGTTTCACGGGCATGTTCGCTGGCGCTGCCGACTTGCAGGGCATGGACATGTACGTCGCCGCCTGCGCACCCCACATCACGGATGGCGGCCGTCACCCGCCCTTGCGGGGCTCCTACGACTACCTGCGCGCGACGCAGCGAAACCAGCGTCCCAACTCGACGTGGCTCTACACCCAAGGCCTCGGCAACTGGCCCGCACAGCCGACGCCCAGCGAGTTCCGCGTGCAGGCGCTCTCTGTCGTCGCGGCGGGGGCCCACGGCTTCATGACCTTCCAAGGAAGCCTGCGCCTCGCGGCCGATGTGCCCGACACCTGGGCAGAGATGAAAAGGGTGAACCACGACGTCGCGGCGCTTGGCCCCTGGTTGCGGCAAGCCGCGCCCACGGGTCTCGCGCGCGTGGTGGCAGGCAGGGCCATCGTCGAGGCCCTCCGGGTGCCAGAGGGCCTTGTGCTCGTGGTCATCGGCCTCGACACCGACCAGGAGGCCACTGAGCTCGCTTGCGGATTGCTCGCCCTCGAGGACGATTTGCCTCCGTGGCTCCAGCCTTCTTACCAGCCTTGGGTCTTGGCTTCGCAACTGCTCGACGTCGCGGTGCAGGTGCCGGCGGAGCTCGGGGTCGAGAGTGTCCTCGAGCTGCGTGACCAACAGCTCATCGACCGAGCGGGGTGGGTACACATCGAGGGGCACGAAGTGCAGCTGCGAGATGTACCTCTGGATGATGAGACCGCAGGCCGCATTTTTCTTCTCGTCGGCGACCCGCAGTGGAGCACAGCGCTTACCCAGCGCCTCTCCCCCTAAGTTCGCAACGGCATATCGCTCGTCGCCTGGCGCGCGCTCGTTCCGGGGCCGCCTGGAGGAAACGCCACCACCGGCAGTGCGGCCCGGTATCCGCTCTGTTGCGGGGAGTCTCATGGTGAGAGGTCCACGTCTCGTCGCACTCGCTCGCTGAATAGACGGGGACACAAATCGGCCCGAGCGCAGAGCCACACCAAGCTCGCGCGGGCAGCTGTGAGAGAGAACCGTCGTCGCCTTCGTCATATCGTCTCATGGAGACGTGAATGTGGCCTCGTTCAGGTGACAGCCCGGTGCAGACTTGATGAATACTTGCCCGCGCCCGGTCACGAGCGTGTGCTGTCACCAAAGCTCTACCTTCGTGCCTCGTGCGCTACACCCGATTGTCACAGCGTCGAGAGAGCATGCGCGCCCATGAGCGTATCGATGTTCGTGCTCGGTCTCCTTTCGACCTTGGCGATGGGTTTGACACTGCTGTCTCGTGGTGCGGTCTTTTGGACGTTGCGAGACAAGGTCCCGCTGCACAAAGCGGAGGCGTTGCCTGGCATTTCGGTGCTGCGCCCTTTGTGCGGGGCAGACCCTGACCTTGAGGGCAATCTTCGGGCGATGGCGCAGCAACGCTACCCACGCTTCGAGATCCTCGTGGGGGCCAAGGACCCGCATGATCCCGCGCTCAAGGCTGCGCGGGCTGTCGCACAAGACCATCCAGATCGCGTGCGCATCATCACCGGCGCTCCTCGACTCGGGCACAACCCCAAGGTCTCGAACCTGGCGCACCTCTCTCGCTTCGCCCGCTTCGACGTCCACCTCATCTCCGACGCTGATACGCGCCCCCCACCGACGTACCTGCAGGCCATGGCGGTCGAGCTCATGCAGCCGGGCGTTGAGCTCGTCCACAGTCACGTCGTCGGTGACCAAGAACGTTCTTTGGGCGCACGGCTCGACACGCTGCACCTCGCGGGCTTCGTCGCGGGCGGGGTCGCGGCCGCCAAGATGGTGGCGGGCACGAGCTGCGTCGTGGGGAAGTCGATGATGTATCGCAGCAGCGTGCTTCGAACCCTCGGTGGGCTATCGATGGTCAAAGACTTTCTCGCGGAGGACTACGTCCTTGGCCGACGGTTCGAGCGAGCAGGGCACCTCGTTCGCCTGTCGTCACTTGTGTTGCCTACGGTGCGCTCCGACACCTCGGTGATGCGTTACCTCCAGCGTCACACCCGTTGGGCACAAATGCGTCGCGCCATCTCCCCTGCGGCCTATGCCCTCGAGCTCTTGGCAAACCCTATGCCCCTCGTGCTCGCACTCCTGTGGAGCATGCATTGCGTGCCACCCTCCTCGACAAGCACCGCCATACCTCATGGGCTCGCGGCGCTGCTGATGCTTGTCAAATACACTGCCGACGTCGTGGTACTCGCGCGATTGCGTGGCACAATGGAGCTTGGCCACTTGTTCTTGCTACCGCTGCACGAATTGCTGCTCCTGTGGATCTGGTGCGCAGGCCTCGTCTCACAGAAAGTGGATTGGCGAGGCACCACGTTCCTGCTCGGGCCAGGTAGCCGGTGGCGGGCGCACGGCGACAGGACGGTTCCCCTCGTCGCGATCCCCACACCGAGGGAGGAGCTCATCGCATGATCACCGGCCGAACTTCTCTGCTGCTGCAGCTCGACGAGGGCCTGTTGCTCTGGTGTCGCAGACTCGAACGCCCGCTGCTGACGAGGGCCATGCGCGGCATGACGCACCTCGCAGATGCATCGGGATTTGTGGCATTTGCGGCGTTGCTGCTCGCCGTGGGGGAACACCGCGCAGGCGTTACACTTGCCTATGCCGCGGGCCTCACCGCCATCGTCGTGGGCGTTCTGAAACGTGTCTGCAAAAGACAACGCCCCGACCACGCTCTGCTGGGGTTCTGCTCTCTTGCCGAGAACCCAGACGCCTTCTCGTTTCCCTCGGGGCATACCGCGACGGCGTTCGCTGTGGCGGTGGCCCTCACGGAGTCAGGGGTCCCCCTCGCCGCACTCGGACTGTTCTTCGCGAGCGCTGTGGGCACGTCGAGGGTGTACCTCGGGGCTCACTATCCCCTCGACGTCGTCGCCGGTGCCGGCCTCGGTGCCGCGGTCGGACTTTTGGTGCGGACCCTTTCGTAGGATGCCTTGTCAGATCCACAATCGCCCGGGCCTTCCTTGACACCCTGTGATGAAGTCACCAGCCTATGTGAAGTGGCGTTGTGGAGCCGAAGGTCGGCGACGCAGCACCAGGCACGGAACACGCATCGATCCCAAAGGTTGTTGTTGCGTGACCCAGCGAGCGCGGTCCTTGCGCTCGGGGGGTGAGTTCGTGTCATCAAGTGGCGACCTCTTGGGGTCGCGCGGAGTTGTTGTGTCGAAGAAGTTGTTTGTTGGAAGCCTTTCCTGGAACACCACGGACGATAGCCTCAGGTCGTCGTTCGAGCAGTTTGGCGAGGTCGTTGAGGCCAAAGTGATCACCGATCGGGAGACCGGTCGCAGCCGTGGCTTCGGTTTCGTGACCCTGCAGGAAGGTGCTGACGAGGCCATCCGTCAGATGAACGGCGCCATGCTCGACGGGCGTACGATCAACGTGAACGAGGCCCAAGAGCGCGCGCCCCGCAGCGGCGGTGGCGGCGGCGGTGGCGGCGGGCGCGGTCGCTGGTAAGCGAAGCGCGCAGCAGAGTGCGGTGAGGTAAGTCGCAGTACCCCTCGCCCCCTTCGGCCCCCCATTTGGGGGGCCGTGCTGTTTTGAGGCCGTGCTGCGTGCCGAAAACCTTTCCGAGGGACCCCGGGTTGCATCGACCCGTCTGCTGGCTGACACCGCCGCCATGACGTCGTTGCGCCTTCGCCTTTCCGCCCCTGTGTGGTTGCTCCTCGCCTCTCTCGGGTGCTCTCCCGCCGTCTCTGGCGACGAAGATGGAGGCGCTCCGAGCGCCACCCAAGACGACGCTGCCGATGTGCTTGATGGCGATGCGTCCGCCCCCCCAGCGCCGGAAGACGCCGGTGCACCGCCCGCAGAGGCAGAGTCCGGTGCTACGCCCGATGGTGGCACCGACCTCGGCGCCGACCCGGTCGATGACGACGAGGGGGCCGCCCCCCCCGGGGAGGACGCACCAGACCCCGCAGAGCCAAGCCCTCCGCCCGCCACTCCGCCGCCACTGCCCAGCTACTCCGGCGGCGTCTGCCCGAGTCTCGTCGTAGGGCCCACGAAAGCGACGAGCTTGAATGAAGGCTTTCCTTCGAGCGGAGAGGCCCGCGACTTTCGGGTGCTGGTGCCCGACAATTACGATGACAGCGAAGCGTGGCCCGTACTTTTTTTCTTCCACTGGCTAAACGCGTCCGGGAAGTCGATGATCGACGACGGAGAGCTCGAGACAGCCATCGAACAGCAGCGCTTCATCGCCGTGGTGCCTGAGCGTCTCAAGAAGTCGAACGGCAGCAAGGCGTACCAGTTCGACTGGCCCTTCGTGGAGACCTGGGGTGCCGAGAAAGAGCTCGTCTTCTTCGACGACATGCTCGCCTGTGTGAGCGAACAGTTCACCGTCGACCCGGCGCGCGTGCACGTGATGGGGGTCAGCGCCGGCGGGCTGTGGGTCACCTACCTGATGAGCAGTGACCGCGCCGAGCGAGTGGCTTCCCTCGAGACGCTGAGCGGCGGACTCGGTCGTGACGGTCTCGGGGTATGGGAGATCGAGTTCCAGCCGAGCCCTCACAAGTACCCGGCCCTCGTGCTCTGGGGCGGCTCCACCGACTGGCTTGGCATCAACTTCGAGCAAGCCTCGAAGCGGCTGCGCGACGCGCTGCTGGAAAACGGGCACTTCGTCGTCACCTGCACCCATGACGAAGGACACGCGATCCCGCCCGTGGAGAACACCGCGGGGCGAACGCGGTTCGAGTCGCTGTGGAGTTTCCTGCTCGACCATCCCTATGGGACGACCACGTCTACGACCCCTTACCAAGGGGGCCTTCCCGCGGTCTATCCCTCGTGGTGTGGCCTCGCGCAGCCGTAAGGACGCAAAGCGCGACGAGCGGGGTCAGGGAGCGCAGGCACCGCTGGTGACGAATTCCTCGACGAGGGCGAGGTACTTCTCTTCGCCGAGGACCGTGGGAATGTCTTCGCCGTAGTTGCCATGACCTGCGCCCTCGACACGGACGAACTCTTTCGGCTCAGGAGCTGCGGCGAAGAGGGATTCGCTGTGCTCGATCAGGATGAAGTCGTCGGCGGTGCCGTGCACGAGGAGGAGGGGCACCGTAAGGCCTCCGACCTTGCCGATGTTGTCGTAGGTGTCGACGGTGAGAAACGACGCAGGCACCGCAGCGTGGGTGCTGTCATTGGAGAACGCCTGCACGGACGGCCAGGGGGCTTCGAGCAAGAGTCCGCAGGGGGGCTCGTCGAGGGCGAGCTGCAGTGCCGGCAGCGCGCCGACGGAGTAGCCGTAGTAGTAAACCGTCGAGGGCGCGCCAGCGAGGACGGTATCGAGAGCGGCGCGGGCACGCAGCGTGTCGTCGTAGAGCTGGGTTTCACTGGGCTTGTTCGGATCCTCGCTCTTGCCGTAACCACGGTACTCGATGACGAAGAGGTTGACGCCGAGCTTGTAAAGCAGCCCGACCCGGTTCAGGTAATGTTCGATGCCCGTCCGATTGCCGTGGGTGTACACCACGGTGATGTCAGGGTGCGCTCCCGATGACGGGATGAAATACGCGTCGTTCTTTTTGTCGTCGCTGAGCGTCACGAGCACCTGCTGCGGAGCATCGGCCGGAATGCCGAAGTCTTCCCACGGATAGGGCGCGTCACAAGCGGTGCACACCTTGAGGTGGTCTTCGGTGACATCCTCGCAAGTGGCAGGCCCCACGGTGGAGCAGTGGGTCGGGTTGTGCACGAAACTGTCGAGACCCGCCACACAAGCGACGAGAGCCGACGACGAGACGAGAGCGGGCAAGACGAGGGGGCGCAGGCGCGAGGTCATCATGGGGCACGCTCCATGAAATCAAAGACGAAGGAGACGCCGGCGTTCACAAGGATGCCGCCTTGCGACGCGGGGGCTACCCAGTTCACGACGCCGAACTGGGTGTTGACATAGGGCGCGAGGTACCTGGCCTCGAGCTGCAGCCGGGCCCAGTCGACGAAGGGACGGAACTCCACACCGACAAAGGGCGCAAGGGACGCCTCGGGCGCGAGAAGCGGCACATAGACCGTGGCGCCGCTGTAGAGCAGCTGGTCGTAGACGAGCCAGCTCGCGGTGAGGTCGGTCTGCGAGAGTAGCCACTCCGCACGCGCGGCCTCCGCCTTGCGGCCGTCGAGGCGATTGGAGAAAGCGAAGAGCCGCTGCCCGAGGGCGACCGCAGGTACCCACTCCGCCTGTGGCTTGAGAAGCCACGTCCCGCCGACATGCGCGCCCGCCACGCCGAAGACGAGGGGCAGGAGGTGCACTCCGTAGTTGATGTCGAGGTCTTGTACGAGCCCGTGACGCCCCTCCACCGTCATGTGCGGCAAGGGAATGGGCCCGATGTTGGGGATGTTCGCGAGCGGCCCCCCAAAGGTCGCGGAAACCGCGTGCTGCCCGGGCTCCAGGGGACGCGCGCTGTTCACCGTGGTGCACCCGGCGCCCAGGAGAAGCGCAGCGGCAAGAGCGGCCAAAGGGAGGCCGGAGTCTGCCCTTTGACGACGAATGGGTTCAAAAACCATGAAGACCTCGCAGGGCACCAGACGGTGGTGCGACGAACATCGACCAGCGACGCGGGGGAGGGGAATGACACAACAGGCGCGGAACGCAAGGGCGAGAGCGCGACCCGCGAGGCCACGGGCGACGGTGCGCCCGTGCGGAGGGAGAGCGCGGAGGGAACGCTCGCCGCAGCTCAGGGGTCAAGGCTGACCGTCGACCCCGAGTGGAGCAGATGCAAGTGCTCCCAGCCCTCATCGGCGAGGTCTGACCAAGAGAAACCATCTTGCTCGGAGCCGGGCACCAGGAAAGTGGCGTCGGCCTCGACGCCGGCGACAAAGTCGAAGAGGTTGATGCTGTCGACGAGCTCCGCCATGCGCGGGCGCGTGTAGGCCTCTTCGTCGTCGTGATCGAGCGCATCGTGCCAAGGGTGGGGTTTTGTGAGCAGGAACACCAGCGAGACCACGATGTAGCGCTTGTCGCGGTCGAGACGATGGTGACCATCGACCTCGTCGCCAAGCTCCGCCTCCTCAGTGGCCATCCCCGCTTCGATCTCACTTACCCAAGTCTCGAACTCGGTCGCAGCACTGCGCTCATCGTCATCGTAGACAAAGGCGCCGTACTCGAAGAAGGGCTCGGCCTCGCGCAAGAGCCCGCTGAGCTGTTTGTAGTAGCGGCGCTTGGCCGCGGGGTCTTCCTCGGGTGGCCCGTCCATCAAGGCATGCAGGCGCCCCCGCAGCCCAGGCATCCCGTCGGCATGCAGCACCAGCTGTAGCGCGAAGCAGCCCTGCCGGAAGGGCCTGTGCCCGAAGAGGCGACCAAAGAACCCACGTCGAGAAGTGCTCATCGAACTGCCCCGTCGATGTCGTAGCCGAGCAAGCTCAAGGGGGCGAGGGGGCCTCCCCGCACCACCTGCTGCACATAAGAGGAGACATCGGGGCCGCGGGTCGTGAGGGTCTCGAGTTCCTCGACGGTGAACCACCGTGCGCCAAGGGTGTGTTCATCGGCCTCGGCCTTCGGTGGGCTGTCATCGACGGGTCGCGCAACGAAGACCGCCCTGATGCGTGTGCGGCCCTCTGCTTTTGGCGTGTGCTCGATCCGCAGCAAAGACTCGACGTTGATGGCGATGCCTGCCTCTTCGCGGGTCTCACGCACCGCAGCCTCGAGGAGGGTTTCCCCTGGCTCTACCCGGCCACCAGGGAGATACCACCCCCGCCGCTCGTGCTCTTCGACGAGCAAAAAGCGCTCGTCGAGACGGACGACGCACAAGGCGAAGAAGTCGGTGGCGATGGGCGCATCGGCCATATCAAAGCTCATCGATCTTGGCGGCCAAGACGAAGTCGCTCTCGGTGAGGCCGTCGATTTTATGGGTCCATATGGAGACCCGGACGCGCCCCCACGCAAGGAGAAGATCCGGGTGGTGGGCCTGCTCCTCCGCCAACGCGCCGATGCGGTTCGTGAACGCGAGGGCCTCGACGAAGTCGGGGAAACGATAGGTCTTCTCGAGGTGGTGACCGTGGTCGATCTGCCAGCCTGCGTCGAGCTGCGCGAGCAGCTTCTGCTGTTCTCCTTCAGACAACGCCGGTACACCGCCGCTGCATGGGATACACGTCTTTTGGGAGAGCTCGCTCATCCTCACCTCCTGCACAGGGCGCGCGGTAGCACGCCCCGGGCCTTCCCCCAAGGGCACGCACTTCGTCGAGGCCAGCCGACCGTCGACTTCGATCAAAAGGCAGCGAAGGCCCCGTCCGGAACACCGGCGCAGCCGGGCGCCCGCGCGGTGATGCGTCGCGGTGTTCTGCAGCCGCCGCCACGACAGCGTGCGGCATGGGTTTGACTCGTCGTTCTGCAGCTCCAGCGCCCGCGCGAGTTCAGGGCTTCTTCACGGGCACGAAGAGCTTGTTGCCCTCACGCCACACTTGCAGACGGAGCACCTCGCCGGATGGCACCTCGACCAGGGCCAACTGCAGCTCCTGTGCGCTGGCGATCAGCTTTCCATTCAGCTCCATGATGACGTCATCGGCCATCAGCCCCCCATGAAAAGCAGGCGAGCCAAACTCAACCTTGATGATCCTCGCTCCTCGCTGCTCCTCGTCGAGGCCGAGGCGCGTACGGTCATCACCATCGAGGGTGACCACTCCTATGCCAAGGCCGCGGGGCCTCGCCTCGTTATCGCCCGAGGAGGTACTGGAGCGGTCTGTGGCTGGCCGTAAGTTCTCAGGGTGCTCCCCAAGCACCAGCTCAACGGTCTTCGGTTTCCCCTCGCGCAGCAGCGAGAGTTTGACGCTCTGCCCCACACCCGCGTCCCCGGCGAGCAGAGGCAACTCGTTGGCGTCGTCGATGGGATGGGTGCCAAAGCGCACGATGACATCGCCCGCGACGATGCCCGCGTCTGCCGCCGGGCCCCCCTCCAACACCTGCCTGACGAGAGCTCCTGCGGGTCGCTCCAGGCCGAAGCTGCGCGCTAACTCTGGGGAGACCGGCTGGATGCCCACGCCAATCCAGGCGCGGACCACACGGCCGTACTCGTCGAGCGAGGGCAACATACGCTTGATCATGTTGACCGGAATGGCGAAGCCGATGCCTTGTGCCGCGGCGTTGATGGCGGTGTTCATACCGACCACCTCGCCGGAGAGGTTCATGAGGGGCCCCCCAGAATTGCCGAAATTAATCGAGGCGTCGGTCTGCAAGAAATCATAGAGACCCATGCGACCGCTTGGATTGACGTCGCGACGACTTCGAGCCGACAGAATACCCATGGAGACGCTCTGCTCGAGGCCGAAGGGATTACCGATGGCGACCACGAAGTCGCCGACCTTCAGGGTGTCGCTGTCACCGAGAGGAATCACCGGCCAATCACGGCGGTCGCCCTCGAGCTTGATGAGCGCCACGTCGGTGCGGGGGTCGGTGCCCACGACACGCGCGGGCACCTCGACCCGCGACGCGCCGACGCGGACGCGAATGCGAATGGCGTTCTCGATGACGTGATGGTTCGTAAGCGCGTAGCCCGTCGGATGGATCAGGAAGCCGGAGCCCTGTCCTTGCACAGGGCCATCGCGCCCAGGGAGGGGAGGATGCCCAGGGGGCAGTTCTCGCTGAGCGCTCTCCGGGGGCGCTTCAGTCATGATGACGAGCGAGGCTGGTTCGACTCGCTCGACCAGGGGTGCCACCGATGGGAGCGTGATGGGTCGTGCCCGTCGCTTTCCTGCCTCGGTCCACAGCTCTGCGTTGCCCTTTGCCCCGACGGCAGCCGGCACCAGCAGCGCGATGAACAGCAGGGTTGCGGGAACGCGTAGGGATTTTGGGTTCGCCAGTGTCCTCATGGGCACTCCTCGTGACGCCTTCTCGAAAGAGATAGCACCTTGAATGCCCCCAGGCCTTGTGTCGGAGCGTCGGCACGGGACGTGACACGATCCTCATGATCGGCGGGGGCCTTCCGTGCACAACGATGACGACGACAACGGTCACCGGCTGCGCATCGCGCTGAGCGGTGGGCCAGGAGGGGGAAAGACCACAGCGGCAGATCTGTTTCGCCGCGAGATCGGTGCGCAGGTGGTCGTGGTGCCCGAGGCTGCGACGCTCCTGTTCGGAGGCGGTTTCCCCCGCATAGATACGACCCACGCCCGCATGGCCGCCCAGCGTGCGATCTTTCATGTGCAGCGAAACCTCGAAGACGTGCAGCACGTCTGCTTCCCGGACCGTGTTCTTTTGTGCGACCGCGGCACGGTCGATGGAGCGGCTTATTGGCCAGGTGCGCCGGAAGACTTCTTCATCGAGGTCGGCACGAGCCTCGAGGCAGAACTCGCCCGTTATGATGCGGTGATTTTCTTCGAGACCGCAGCCCGGGGGGGACTGCGCATCGAGGGGGGTAACCCCGCCCGCATCGAAGATACCGACGCCGCGGTCGCTGCAGACCACCGCTTGCGGCAAGTCTGGAGCAGACACCCTCGTTTCGTGTTGGTGCCTCACTCTCCGTCGTTCTTCAAAAAGATCGTCCTTGGGCTCGCTTCGCTCGAAGGAATGGTGGCCCGTCTCAGAAGCTCATCATCGCGCTGAGCGACACGCGGCGCAGGAGCGCTTTCCCTTGATGAACAATGACAGCAACACTGCGGCTAAGCGGCAGCGAGTCCTGGGTGCGGCATGGCACGTCGCTGGTCCACTGGGAGAATTTGCTCGAACACCGCCTCGAGCTCCGCAAGAGCCTCATCGCTGCGCTCGGCCGACCAATGCCCGGTTTGTAATAGAGGCGGGAAATCGATCTCGACAATTCCAGGCGAAATGCGCGGTGGACCTTTGGGCCACACTCGATGGGTGCCGGCCGCCACCATGGGCTGAATCGGGAGCCCTGTCTGCAGCGCCAGGTGAACGATGCCCTTCTTGAACGGCAGAAGTCGGCCATCACGAGAGCGCGTTCCCTCGGGCCACAGAAAAATACTGACGTGATGGCGACGTACCCACTCGGCCATCGCGCGCATCGAGGCCACTGCGCGCGCGGTATTGCCGCGCTCGATACGCAAATGCCCCGCCAACACGTACAGCACCCCAAAGAACGGGTAGTAGATGACCTCTCGCTTACCTACCCCAACCGTACCCACAGGACTTAGCCAAATGCCCAGGGGAATGTCGATGAGAGACGCATGGTTCATGGCCCATATGGCCGGGCCACGCTGCAGCGCCTCTTCATACCCGCGCAATACGAGACGGCTTCCAGAGCAGAAGAACATAAAGCGCCCCGCGACGCTGCCGTAGACATTGCTGATGCAGACGCGCAGCTTTCTCGATGGCAGAGCGCAGAACAACGCCGCGATGCACACCACCGAACACACGGCCATCCCAGCGCCACCGATGAGGAGGCGCAGCCAGCTGCCGAGGAGGAAGGGCAAGGCGGCGGCAGGCCTGCCGCGCAGAGAGGGAGTCAGGGGCGGGCCCGATGAAGGCGGAGGAGAAGTGGACATGGCCGCGGATACGCCGAAGCAGCACGGAGCGCAAAGGTTTCGCCACCTCCGGGCCCTACGCGCTGCGCCGCCGACCAGGGTGCCGACGATTCTTCGCGCGTCTTTGTTGTCGCAGCAGGGTGTTTATCCGTGCCACGTCATCCCCCGCACGGAGCAGCTCGGCGAGCAGCGTCATCGGGGGCCCGATGTGGCGAAAGAATCTACGGTACCCTTCACAGAGATAGTTTAACCGTAGCTCCCCGTCCGCTGTCGGCAGGAGTCGCCACGGCAGGCAAAGAGGACATCGCAGCGCAGACACTCCGCCGGCAGCTCCTTTTTCTTCGCTTCGCCGAATTGCCGCTGCCGCTCTGATGCCACCATCGCCAAGAGGTGGGTATCGCGGATATTCCCTAGCAGATGGGCCTCCTCCACGAAATGATCGCAGCTGTAGACATCCCCGTTGTGCTCGAGAGCCAGGGCATCTCCGCACGTCTCCGCGAAGATGCACAGCGATGGCGGAAGACCGAGCCATGAGGCCAACGCAGATTCGAAAATCTGCACAAAAACGCGACCAACATCTTTCCGCAGCCACTCATCGAAGACCTGGCTGAGGAAGTCACCCCAAGCGTGACTTTGGACCGTGCGCGCCGAAAATCGAATCGTCTCCTCACCCTGACCAAGACAATCGGTCTCCACGATCGGAATGAATTGCAAAAATCGCAGACCGAGTTCGTCTCGCAGGAAACGGTAGACCTCACGTGGATTCTTCTCGTTTTTTGCATGCACAGAGCAGAGGGCATTCACCGCGACGCCTTGCTCGCGCAGCATCAACGCAGCTTGTCGTACCCTCGCAAAAGTCGACTTTCCGCCCTTGTCTCGACGATAGGCATCATGCATTCGCTGCGGCCCATCAATCGATAGACCCACGAGAAAATCGTGTTTCTTCAAGAACCCACACCATTCCTCATCGAGCAACACACCATTCGTCTGCAGCGTGTGACTCAGCCTTGCCTGTGGAGGGCGATACTTCTCAACGATGCTCATGGCACGCTGGAAAAAGTCGAGCCCCATGAGGGTAGGCTCCCCTCCTTGCCAGGCGATGACGATTTCGTTTCCTCGCTGTGACTCCAGCAGCTGGCGAAGGTACAGCTCGAGCACCTCGTCATTCATGCGCATGGAGCTGCCGGGATAGAGAGCTTCTTTCTCGAGGTAGAAGCAATAGTCACAATCGAGATTGCAGGCGGCGCCAGAGGGCTTTGCCAGCACGTGAAAAGCGCGCGGTGCATCCTTCGGCCACAGGGCGGGCAACGAGGGGAACTCTGTGGCACGGTCGCCCTCTTGCAGAATAGATAGGGATCGATCTCGATTCATGGGGGCCCTCCTGCCTCTGTCAGTGCTGGCGGCGGAAGGAACAGGTCGACAGCTTCTGTGCCCTGACAGCAGGCTTCTTGGCAGCACTTTCCACGCCGTCGTCGGTGTTACGGATCTTCACTTTCCTGATTTCTCGATAGGATTTGCGGCCCTGCCTGACGGCACAAGGTCTTCGATGGCAGACAAAGGTGCCGACGAAAGTTCAATGACCGAAGGAAGACCCACCCCGAGATACACGTACCGTGCCGCCACCATGTGTCCAGGGACGATGCCGACAAGCTGCCTTGGGTGGGCGATGGCCGTCACCTCGGGCTCATGGGGAGTTGGCCCTACCACGACGATCTCGCCCTGGCTCCGATCCACCCGCCGCACGAGACCAAATGTGTAGCCAACGCGGCCGGCGGGCGGATACGAAGGAGCACCAGTCTCCGGCATAGAGGGTTCGAGCCATGGAATCTCGCCGATGATCTCGTAACGCAGCGTCACATGCTGACCGGGCGCAAACCTCGCCAAATCTCCGCCCCGCGCGCGCAGCCGCAAGATGTGCTCCCCGGAGGAAATCACGAGGTATCCACGGCCATAGTCGACCTTATCGACGGTCCCCTGCACCACCTCCTGCTGCGCATGCTCTACCTTCACGATGGCGTCAGGTACCGGCTGCGCCCTGAGACCCGTACCTGTGAGCAACAACAAATACGCGAGAAGACCCAAGATTCTCGGCGTGGCACACATGATCCCCCCTGTAGAGACAAGCGGGCAGAGGGCCCGCTCGTCGGACAAAACTGGTCGATGCAATTTCTTCAGTCGTGCCTGCGTGCCATCTCCGCCTCGCGCTCGGGGTCGCGGTGGGCGGGTCCCCTCACCGAGACAATGACCCGGTCAATGATTCCTCCGCGAAAATGAGCGGGGGAGACATAGTCTGACGAGGGAGACGCACCCACGACACGTCCAACGGTGATGACGCCCTCCAGACCAAACATGCCTGGCTGGGTTTTGATTTCGCTTGCGCCCACCTCTTCGTCGTCGATGAAGAGGCGCACAGGGCCAATGGGACTTTTGGTCTCGTCTCTTCGCCGTAGCTCGAAGCTCACCTTGAGACGATGTGCACCGGGCTGAAGGGGGCAGCTCGCGGTCACTTTTTGCTGCAACTCTCCGAGCCAGTTGTACACATAATGCAGCTGTCCATGGAGCAGATAGAGAGTATGTCCTCCGACGTCACTACCCTGGGCGAACAAAACCCCATCGGGGTGGTCTTGGTGGATGTGAACAATGGCCTCGATCTCATAGGAGCGCTGTGCGGTACTTACCGCGACACCTTGGCCCACAGGCTCGCAATGGGGATAATACACGTAGCTGTCGCGAGGAAGACCAGGCCGAGGGCGCTCGTCTTCGAAATATTCAAGTGCCGAACGATCGTCGAGGGGAAGCGCGTGGTATTTGCCTGCAAGCATCGCCCACAGCGTCTTCATCTCCTCAAGTTTCTCTGGATACCTTAGGGCAAGGTCCGTGGTCTGGCTCCGGTCTTTGTCGAGGTGAAACAGCTCCCATCGGTCTTTGTGAAAGCCGCCCCAACCACCGAGGGCCGGGTGTACCGTAGACGCATGCCAGCCCTCGTACCAAATGCCCCGTGTGCCGAGCATGCTGTAGAATTGCGTACGCTTTCGCGTCGGTGCTGCTTCCTCATCAAAACTATAGGCGAAGCTCTCGCCCTCCAATGGTGATTGCGTATAGCCCCGAACCTCGTCGGGGAGTTCGACGCCGAGGCATTCGTACAGGGTCGGGGCAATGTCGACGGCGTGGCAATATTGCTGACGGATTTCGCCCCGCGCCTTCATGCCCTCTGGCCAAGAGACGATCAGCGGGTCGGCGGTACCCCCTTCGTAGTTCGCATATCGCTTGTACATTTTGAATGGCGTGCAAAATGCCTGCGCCCATCCGGTACAGTAGTGATTGTATGTTCGAGTCGAACCGAGTTCATCGATGTGTCTGAGGTTTTCCTCGACGGAATCA
>JBMTAX010000008.1:0-21181 GCA_049429145.1 Myxococcota bacterium | reverse complement strand
CGCAGTGCCGGCGTCGGCATATTTCTCATGGACGACGTACGGGCACAGATGCGCCTCATCACGAAGAGCGCCCCAGCAGCCATTCATCCCTTCTTGAGCGGCCGTGACCTGCTGAACCACCAGCGATTCCGCGACCTCTTCCGTTACCAAGGACTCGACCCGTCCCTGCGTCTGCGCCTCGGGAGCTTGACCTTGCTCTTCACCGACCTCAAGGGCTCCACTGCGCTTTACGAGGCGACGGGAGACATCACGGCCTATTCGGTGGTGAGAGAACATTTTCAAATTCTTCTTGGCGCGGTGCGCACCCACCAGGGTGCGGTGGTGAAGACCATGGGTGACGCCGTCATGGCGAGCTTCTCAAACCCAATGGATGCGACCCGAGCGGCCCTCTCGATGCTCCGTGGCATGGCCGCGGTGACCCAGCGCGTGGGACAGCTCGGTCACCACACCGGTCTCAAAGTGGGCATTCACGAGGGAACGGCGCTGGCTGTCGCCAACGACGACCGTCTCGACTTTTTCGGACAGACGGTAAACATCGCTGCGCGTGTGCAGGCGCTGGCGGATGCAGACGAGGTCTGCGTCACCGCGAGGGTCATGCAAGTGCCAGGTGTCTTGGCGCTCTTCCACGAACATGGATACACGGCGACGAGCAGTGAGGTGGAGCTGAGGGGCGTCGGAGGGCGAACAGAGGTCTTTCGCTTTGCCGCCTCGTGAAATCCCGCTGGACCGTGCAGCGGGCCGCGGGCAGGCAGGCGCCCGGTAGTTTTTCGGATACCGCTTGCAGTAGGGTGCCGTGGCATGTTGGCATCACGCCAAGGAGGTACCTATGGCCATTCGTCTGGGCGACGTCGCTCCCGATTTCACTGCCCCTACCACACAAGGAGAGATCCGCTTCCACGAGTGGCTCGGCGACTCGTGGGGCGTCTTGTTCAGCCATCCGAAAGACTTCACCCCCGTGTGCACCACCGAGCTCGGCTACGTCGCGAAAATTCGCGGTGAGTTCGACAAGCGCAACGTGAAGGTCATCGGACTCAGCGTCGACTCGGTGGAGAGCCACCACCGCTGGGAGTCCGACATCGCCGAGACGCAGGGCACCGCCGTCAACTTCCCCATGATCGGTGACCCTGAGCGCAAGGTCGCTGACCTCTACGACATGATCCACCCGAATGCGAACGACACGCTGACGGTGCGGTCCGTCTTCGTCATCGGTCCCGACAAGAAAGTGAAGCTCACCCTTACCTATCCAGCCTCCACCGGCCGGAATTTCGACGAGCTTCTCCGCGTCATCGACAGCCTGCAGCTCACCGCAGAACACAAGGTCGCGACCCCAGCCAACTGGCGAGACGGCGAAGACGTCATCATCGTGCCATCACTCAGCGATGACGACGCGAAGGGCCTCTTCCCCGCCGGCTGGAACACGGTGAAGCCCTACCTCCGCGTGGTGTCCCAGCCGACCAAGTGAGCTCCCCGGGCGCATAGCTCGCCTCCTCGAGGTCTGCCTTCGTGCCTACGTGCGCGGGAGCAGACCTCGATGCACTCACGAAAGCCACAGGTACAACCCGACCAACAGCGCGCAGGAGCTCAGTGCGAGCGCGGCTGATGCTATTTCTCCTCGACGCGCAAGACTCCAGCTAAGACCAAGGTTCCGCACGAGGGGAAGGCACAGGAGCCCCGCGAGACCGGCGTAAATCAAGCTCTCGTGGGACGGGCTCCGCAGTACTTCGCCGAGCAGAACGGGGCTCGGGAAGCGGAGGTTCATGTCCTCGCGCTGCTTGACGATGAGAACCCACGCACCGCTGACCACAGCGAAGCCGGCCAGCAGGCCGAACCAGAAGAACGCGCGCGCGACCGCCCTATACCCGTGTGGCTGCGTGGTCATGGCATCCTCGACGCGCGGTAGAGCGTCATCACCGCGACGAGAGCGGCGAGCACCGCGAAAGCAAAGCGCAGGTGCTGTTCGGGGAACCGACGCTGCCACTGTGCACCGAGGAGGCTCCCGGGGACGACACCGAGCAGACTCGCTCCGACGAGGGTAGCTGAGACCGAGCCGTGGGCGAGGTGGACGGCACCGGCGGCAGCCCCTGTCACGCTCATCGTCAACACTGACGTCGCGGCCGCCGCGCGGAGTGGTACGGCGCCGAGGACGTGGAGAATGGGGACATTGAGCCCGCCACCGCCGATGCCGAACAAGCCTGACGCGGTACCGCTGAGGCCGATGAGCCCGACGAGAAGCGGAAGGCGCCTTGGCCGATAGGCGACGAGCCCGTGGCCCGGCTCTTCGACGACGCCGTCGCCGGGTCTTGGCGGACCCGTGGGGGGGGCGATCGTGAGTGCAGGGCCACGACGCCATAGGGCGAGAAAGAGCGCCGCGATGCCGATCATCATGCAGGCGAAGAGCGCGAGCAGCAGAGCGTCGTTCATACGCTGGGCCAAGAGGGATGCTCCTACCGAGGTGCCGACGAGGACAGGCTCGAGCAACAACGCGAGTCCGACGTTGGCGCGCCCGCTGCGGATGGCCCCCGAAGCACCACCGACCGAGGTTCCGATCACGCAGAAGAGGGAGATCCCCACCGCCTCCACCGGGCGCAGGTTACCGACGAGGACGAGGAAGGGGACCAGGAAGGTACCACCCCCAATTCCCAGCACGGCCCCGACGAGTCCGACGACAAAGCTGCCGCAAAGGGTCAAGACGGCTGAGGCCATGGGGGTCGCTCTCTGGTACCTTGCGGGTGTTGCGCGATGAGCCGAGGGCAGGAAGGGTACGTCCCCATGGCAGGTGCGCAACCCAGCAACGTTACCGAACGGCGAATCTCTCTCGTGGGAGCAGAGAGCAGGCTCACTACAGAGCTTCGCAACCTCTGCGATGTGCGTGGCATCCGCCTCGAAGGCGCTGACCTCGGCGAGGGTGACGCGGTGCTGTTCGCCCCCTCGTTGCCGCGCGTGTCACTCGGCCTCGAGGAGATCATGGCTCTGTTCGCAGAGCTCGACGAGGCCATCGCGCGGGCACAGGCCCTCGGGGCACCCGTGGTGATGGTGAGTTCTCTCGAGGTGCTCGGGGAGCGAGAGGGCAACCTGCTCGAGACGGAGCCGACGCGTACACCGCACCCTCGAGCTGCGCAGCTAGGAGGGCGGGCGTGGTCACTCCCCGTCGAGCGCGACGTGCTACGGCTTCGACTCGGCGAGCTGAAGGCCCGGGGTGAGCACGCCGACCTTGCGTCGATCGCCGAGGAGCGCGCCCGAGCGCGCCTGCGCGCCAAGAAAGAACCTACGATGGGCCTCGCCCTCTTCGAGGCGGTTGCCGCGGAACGCTCCTCGCTGCAGACGGCGTTGTACGTCGATGCAGCCCAAGAGCGGGCGGAAGGCTGGGGTTTCCGCTCCATCAGGGGCTACGCCCTCGCGCTGTGTGAAGGGCTATTGGCGACGTCAGGGCTGCGCTACGCCATCGTCCGCTGCGGGACCCTTGGGGCGCCTCACAGGAGCCCCTCGATTGACGACGACAAGAAGGGTGCGCGTCCGCTCCGTGCCTTGGCAGAGGCCGTGCGAGCGCGGCCGGGCAGCAGTTTCGACGATAGGCCGGGCACTGTCGAACTCCTCCCGGTTGACCTCGCTGCCGAAGCGGTTTTGCTGACGCTCTTCGCTGCCCTCAAAGGTCGCGCTCCGCCAGTGATCCACGCCAGCCTGACGGAGCAGCACCCGCTGTCGTTGGCGCGGGTCGTTGACCTCGTCGACCTGCACGCACGCAGGTTTCGCCGCTCACAAACCTCGTCGTGGGTGCGGGAACTTCGTCGCGTGGCACAAGGTGCTTCGGACCAACTGGAGAAACAGGCGATACCCCTTGAGCCTGAGCTGCTCATCCTCGGTCCGGCGCAGACGCTTCGCGCGCGTCAGGTAGAGCTGATGAAGCGCCAACTCGGGCCTGACGCCTCGACGTTGTTCGTCACCTCGACTTTCGATTGGCGCACCTACCTGCTCGAGCGACAGTTGCCGACGGTTTTGGCTGACAGCCCCCAGCATGCTCTGCTCGAGCAGGAGGGGCAGCCATTGCGCGCCTACGACAATCTCGTCGCTCTGCTTGAGGAGGGCGCGACGCGCTACCAACGGCAGCCAGCGCTCACGTGGTTACACGGCGCCGAGCGCAGTGACCTCTCGTACCGCGAGCTGCTCGCTCGCGCCCGCGCCGTGGCTCGTCGGCTCGAAGCGGCGGGGGTCATGCCTGAAGAGCGCGTGCTGCTCTCCGGTGCCAACCACCCGGACTGGGTTATCTGTTGTTTCGGCGTTCTCCTCCGCGGTGCGGTGCTCGTTCCCCTCGATCCCGCGCTCAGCCTCGAGCAAGCCCAGAATATCCAGCGCAAAGCGCAGGCGCGTGTCGGCCTCTTCGACGAGAAATCGAGGCGCGCCTTCGCAGATGACCTCGACCTCACCGCATTCGACCTGCACTTGTTCAGCGTCTCCGGCCCCGCCGGCGGCCTGCGCAGCGACGAGGTGGAGTCGAGTGCAGTCGCCAGCATTCTCTTCACGTCGGGTACCACCGGCGAGCCGAAGGGCGTCATGCTCACCCATGGCAACTTCACGTCGCTGGTGGCGAGTCTCGCGACCGTGTTCGACGTACATGGCGACGATCGCTTGCTGAGCGTGCTGCCGTTACATCACACGTTCGAGTTCAGTTGCGGACTTCTGCTGCCGCTGCTCGCTGGTGGCCAGGTGCATTACCTCGACGAGCTCACCGGAGAGCGTTTGCTATACGCGCTGAAGGAGGCGCGCGTCACTGCGATGGTGGGCGTTCCGGCGCTCTGGCAGTTGCTCGAGCGGCGCCTGCGGAAACAAGTGGAGGAGCGCGGCGCGTTGGTGCGTACGCTCTTCGATCTGTCACTCAAAGCGAACCACAGCCTCGCGCAGCGCTATGGAATGGATGGTGGGCGGCTCCTGTTTCGGGTCATTCACCAACAGCTCGGCGGCCACCTCCGCACCCTCATCTCCGGCGGGGCAGCGCTGCCTGCCGACGTCCACCGGCTCTTTCACGGCCTCGGCCTCCCCATCGCGGAAGGCTACGGCCTGACAGAAGCTGCGCCTGTACTCACGGTGGCAGAGCCCATTGCCGGCGCGAAGGCGGGCACGGTCGGGCGAGCGATCCCTGGCGTCGAGATTCGCATCCTCGATCCCGACGAGAGGGGCGTTGGTGAAGTACTGGCACGGGGTCCCAACGTGATGAAGGGCTACTTCGGCGACGATAACGCGACGCGCGCAGTGCTCGATGAGGATGGCTGGTTGCACACCGGCGACCTCGGTACGCTCGGCGCCGATCGACGGCTTACTCTGGTCGGCAGAGCGAAGGATGTCGTCGTCACTGCCGCAGGCGAGAATATCTATCTCGACGATGTGGAAGCCCGACTCGGGGAGATTCCAGGAGTCGAGGAGCTCACCCTCTTTGGGGTCAACGACGCGCGCGGCGGCGAGAAGCTCGCGCTGGCGTATGTCGTTGCCAAGGCCGCACGCCCTGATGACGTTCGTCGGTCAGTCGAGGAGCGACTGTGGAAGCTCCCGAAGGTATTCAGACCGGGGCTTGTGCGGGAATGGCCCGACCCGACGCTGCCGCGCACGGCAACGCGCAAGGTGAAACGCAAAGAGGTCAGGCACCGGGTCGAAGATCTGCTCGAGCAGCAACCCGCAGCAGCGTCGACGAGCACCGTACCGCCGCTGGCAGCGGTACGAGGTGCGATCGCCCTCGTTGCGGGTATCGATGCGACAAAGCTACGTCCCGATACCGGGCTCGCGGCCGACCTCGGGTTCGATTCGCTGATGTGGGTCGAACTGCAGAGCGCGCTGGCTCCTCTGACGGGCACCGTCGACGCAGAAGCCCTTTTCCGTTGTGGTACGGTAGGTGACCTCGAGGCTTTCGTGCGACGAGCCGCGCAGAGCACACGCACGTCGGAGCCACAGGGCAAACGAGGAAGAGACACCGACCACAAGGAACGTAAGCTACCGAAGTCCATCGTCACCCCCGGTCGTGCGCTCCTCGGACGGCTGCAGCGAGAGCTGTATGAAACGGCCTTCGACACCGAGGTCAGCGGGAGTGCCCACATCCCTCACAATCGGAGTTGCATCGTCGTCGCGAACCACACATCTCATCTCGACGTGGGGCTCGTGAAACATGCACTGGGGCGATACGGAGAAGGCCTCACGCCGCTGGCCGCGCGGGACTATTTCTTCGCGGGTCATCCTTGGAAGGTGGGCTTCTTCGAGAACTTCACCAATCTCCGCCCCATCGACCGGGAAACCGGATCAGGCCGCTCTTTCGAGCAAGCTGTGGAAGCCGTGCAAGAGGGACACGTGATCCTCATCTTCCCCGAGGGTACCCGTCGAGAAGACGGGGTCCTCGCAGACTTCAAGCCCCTGGTGGGTCGGCTCTCTCTGCGCACGGGCGTCGATGTACTGCCCCTCTACCTCGAGGGCGCCTACGAGGCCCTTCCCAAAGGCGCGACCCTCCCAAGACGAGCGCCACTGCGCGCCCACATCGGCCCTCCCCTCGAAGCGCAACACCTCCTCCGGCTGACCGCGCACCTACCGGCGGTGGCCGCGGCGCGTGCTGCCACCGGGCTCATTCGCGCAGCCGTGGAAGCGCTGCGCGACGGCGCCACCCTCGAACTCAGCGACGTCACGCACCTCGACGTCGATGGTCGCCCAACTCGGTTCGGCGCGCCGAAGACCGAAGTGACGTCCCGCTACCGCGCGTAGGTGGCTGAGGAGAAGGTCGCTCCAGCAGAGTTTCTCCTCGATCCGCGTGCATGGGTCGGGGGTTGCGCCCGAGCGTGTCTCGACGGGGAGGGTCGGGGGAACAGGCCGTCGACGAGAGCAAAGCCCTGCAAAACATCCCGATTCGGTTAGGGAAGTCGAAAGGGCATGTCCGCGAAGTTGGGGTCTTCGCGCGATAGCCCCAAGGTGGCCTCGTCGAGACGGAGGCTCAATACCTGCGCGAAGGTCCAGAGGAACTTCACCCCCAAGGTGGGGTTTCGCCTGACGAGTTCATTGAAGTTGGTGCGGTCCATGACGAGCAACCGTGCAGCCTCTTTCGCGACAACGGTAGCGGCACGTGGACGCTGGTTCAGCAGCGCCATCTCGCCGAAATGGGTTCCGACCCCGAGTTCAGCCAGGTGGCTGCCGTGCCTCGTCACCTCCAGTCGTCCAGAGAGGACCACGTAGAGGCTGTCGCTGATCTCCCCTTCCGTCATGACGCGCTTGCCACGTGCGAAGGTCTCGATGCGGAGAATCTCCATGACGGCGAGAAGCTCGCGCATGGTGAGATGGCGAAAGAGAGAAATCTCGCGCAGGGTGTCGACGCGCAGGTTGACTTCCGTCGTCCGTCTCTCTTCTTTCTGCGTGTCCTCTCCGCGCGGAATGCGCATGACGAGGACGGTGATGTTGTCGCGACCGCCGCGGGCGTTGGCGAGGTCGACGAGCAGCTGGGGCAACTCCACGAGGCGGCGGTTGCCCAGCATCTCCTGTAGCTCATCCTCGGCGTGCACATGGCGGGTAAGCCCGTCAGAGCAGAGCAAGAAGACATCATTGGGCAAGAGGTCGAAGCAGAGCGTGTCAGCCTGGACGCTCTCTTGAATGCCCACCGCACGGGTGATCACGTTGGCGTAGGGGCTCTGCTCTGCCTCCTCTGGGCTAAGCAGGCCCCGGCGTACGAGTTCACCGACGTAACTGTGATCGTCGGAAAGCTGGTGCAGCGTTTTGGCGCGAAGCAGATAGATACGGCTGTCGCCGACGTGCCCCATCACCGCTTTGTCTTTGACGAGCAGCAGCATGGAGAGCGTTGTGCCCATGCCGGCCTTGCCTTCATGAGAAGTCGCATGCTCGTAGACAGCGCGTGAGGCCTGCTCGATCGCTCGACGTACGAGGGCCTGCAGCTGCTCGCGAGCAGCCTCGCTGTCCTCGAAGGCATCGAGCATGGCCTTCTCTTCCTCGATGCAGCGAGCGACGGTCTCTGCCGCGAGCCGGGAGGCCACCTCCCCTGCTGCGTGGCCGCCCATGCCATCGGCCACGAGATAGAGGCCGAGGTCTGGTCGAATGAGCAGGTAGTCCTCGTTTTGGGTTCTTTTCTGGCCGACGTCCGAGAGGCCTACACCGACGTTCTTCATGGCCAGCAAATAGTTCGTGCAGGGCGTCGGCGTCAAATCGCTCCGGCGCCTTGCCTAACCCGTACGCGGAGATTCACCGACTTCGCGCCAGCTTCTGGTCTGGGAGTTCGAGCGGTGTACCGGGGTCGTCCCCAAGCAACGCACGGCGGTAGAAGACGAGGAGCGAGACGGCGCCCCAGCTCAGGCCAACGACGACACCACCGTCGACCAGAGCCCGCCACGGCGAAGGCAATAGCCGAACCAGGTAAATCAGTCCGACGATGCCCCCTACCAGCAGCCAGTTGATGACCAACCGTCGAGGCGCGGCGACGATCAGAGCCATGCAAAAGAGTGGCGCGAGGAACCGCCAGGGTAGAGGACAAGGCTCGCGATCGAGCCACACGGCACGTGCCGCAGCGCGGGGGGAGAACGCGCGCTGGAAACCGCGGTACCCCTCAACGACACCGAAAAAGACGACGACGCCGGCGTAGGCGAAGCCTTGCTCGAGCGTGAGCGTCCCCGCGCGCAGTGGCTCGAGGGCGGCGGGCGCGAGTCGCAGGATGGCCTCGACCAGGAGGGCAAGGACTCCGAAGACGCCCCAGGCAGATGGCCAAGCAGGTCGCATGAGGTCCGAGTGTAGACAGCCGAGTCCGGTCTTCCTAGCTGCGACATCGCGTGCGCCTTCGTTTCGATATGACGGGGTGCTCGTACGTCCGTAGGCCGCAACAGCCGGCCCGGCCGCTAGGCGCTGCGGGCGCGACGGCGGCGATAATCGGCGAGCTGAAGCGGCGCGCCATGGCCGTCTCGCATGGGTTTCAAGACCCCTTGCTCGACCGCGAGAGGGAACAGGCGTTCTTGCAGGAGCCTGCGCCCGCGGAATAGCCGCGACATGACGGTCCCCACGGGGATGCGAAGCGTCTCAGCCACTTCCCGGTAGGAGAGGCCCTCTACATCTGAGAGGAGCAGAACGTCGCGAAATTCTGCTGGCACCTCGTCAAGAGCCTGCAACGCCTCATCTGAAAGGCCGCGATCGGCGATAGCGTTCTCCGGATCGAGGAAGGGTCTCTTCGACGGCAGGTGCACGAGGTAGTGCTCGGCAGCGGGTCGCTCTTTGCCCTCGAGGATCTCTCTCTCCTTGGTGCGACGACGATACCTGTTGATGAAGCTATTGGTGAGGATGCGGAACAACCACGCCTTGCAGTTCGTTCCAGGCTCAAACTGCTCGAAGGCACGAAAGGCTTTGAGGTAGGTGTCTTGCACCAAATCTTCGGCATCGGCCTTCGATCGCGCGAGGCGAACCGCCGCACCGAAGAGCGATGACCGATGGGGCATCGCTTCTTGATGAAACAAGAGCTCTCGCGAAGACATCGTGCTGCAGGCGGTCATCGACATGTCGTCACCTCCCCGATGGCGCATCCGCTTGGGGGGACGCGCCGCGTGAGTGACCCGGGATTTCACAGGCTGTGCCATAGGACTGCTAACGAGCCGTCGTGGCGAAAGTTCTCTCCGGCTCGTCGCGCACGTGGACGTCGACAAAAGGCCGGTGAGTCGACCCCCGCCTGATGCCTGCAGTAAAAAGCCATCGCAGCCTTGGGAACCCCGGCTGTGTCTGTAGGGACACGCTGCGACGTGTCCCCTGGACCACGAATAGGGGAAGGGCTCGCGAGAGAGGGGGCGCTCGCGGTATGCACTCTTCATGACTCATCTGCTGCACGCCGACAACGAATGGCGTTACGACCCCGTCGATGACGCGCGCTCTTTGGTGACGAGGAATCGACGGATCCTCCCCCCCCTCGAGGTGAAAGTCCCCGCGGCAGAGTTGCGACTCAGAGAGAGTTCCGCCTGCGTCTTCTGTACAGGCACAGCCCCTCACCCGCATGACCGCATCGAACGACTGCCAGGCCTCGCCGTCTCTGTGGTGGCCTCGCCCACCCCTCTTGGGTTCGTGGAGCATGAGCCCCCGCCAGAGGAGAATTTCGAGACCCGGGGCGCGCTGGCTGCCCATGAGTTGCTGGTGCTCGAGCACGCGACCGCCCACGCCACCTTGGGGGAGTGGCCCGAGGCAGCCCTCGCGCTGCTTCTCGAGGCCATGTGCCGGCGACGGCAGGATCTCGCGGGGGATCGCCGGCTGTCTCACCTCGTCATGACCATGGGCGACGGGACCCGCACGCGCTTCTCCCACGGTCACGCGACGCTGCTCACGGTCCCCTTTCCGTCGCGGCACGCGGGGGAGCGAAGCTGTGCGGTCTGTGCCGACCTGGAAGACGCCCGGATCTGCGGCCGGATTATCGTCGAGCACGAGCATGGGGTGGCGTGGGTGCCGTTCGCTCCCCGAAGCGCCCTCCACCTGCGGATCGGCCTCAAGAACCATGGTCTTGGCCCCTTGGACCTGGGCCGCGCCCCTGCGACCTGCCGCGCCCTCGCAACCACCCTCGCTGACGTACTGCGCCCCCTGATGCGCCTCGCGCCACAGGCCGCGCTGCAGCTTCGGATGGCCCCCCTCCCGCTCGTCGAGGGCAACGGCGCGGCGCGCGATCACCTACTCTGTGAACTCGAGGTTCTCTTCGACGTGGACGACGTGCTCGGCGCAGGCCTCGGGGTGCGAGTGGTTACCCTGGCTCCCGAGGAACTCGCCCTCCGGCTGCGCGCGGGGTAGCCCAGCTGGACCGTCTGCGAGTCCTCCCGCGGTTGCCAGCGGGGCCCTCCGGAGAAACCAGGGGATCGGGGTTGCAGAGCCGCGCCCGTTTGTCCAACCTAAGGGGTGGACTTTCGGGGTGGTGGTCTGATGATGACAACGAGAAAGCGCCTGGGTCAGCTGTTGCTCGATCGCGGGCTCATCGACATGGAGCAGCTCAACAGTGCGCTGCGCTATCACCGTCAATGGGGGGTCCGCATCGGTGCAGCCATCGTGGCGCAGGGGTTTCTGCCCGAGGGAACCTTGACCCGGGTCCTCGCCGAGTCGCTGCAGATTCCGATGGTGGACCTCGCCAAGGTGAAGGTCGATGAGGGGGCCCTCACCCTGCTGAACGCCGCAGTCTGCCAAAAGCACCAGGTTTTCCCCATCGCGGTAAAGACATACCGCAACCGGCTGACGCTGCTCTTGGCCATGGCCGACCCGCTGAACGTGGTGGCCCTCGACGAGGTAGCCTTTACCACCAACACCCTCGTGCGGCCGGCGATCGCGCAGTTCTCGAGCCTCGACGCCGCCATTCGCAAGCACTACCTCGGCCAAGGTGTCGAGATCCCTCCGCTAGACTTTACGAAGAAAGTACAGGGCAGAGCGCTCAACACCGACAGCGAGCACCTCACACTCATCCGCGGCAACCTCGATCAGCTCACAGCTGCCACGTTGTCCGCCGAGAACGAGGAGGTGAACCTCGACACTGATCTGGCACAGCTTGATGCCGAACTCGTGCCGGCGGATGTCGGGGCGAATGGAACCCCCACGCAGCCCGCCCAGACAGTGATCACCGGCGCTCATCTCAACCCGCTCATGAGCACCGCGTTGCCTGCGGAAGGTTTCGATCCATTCGCTGGCGAGCCCACGGGGGTGTTCATCATGGCTCCCCCTACCGCCGCTGCGCTGCCGGTGGCGCAGGGGGTATTGGCGCAAGCGCCGGTGGTCGAGTTGGTGAAAACGCCCGTCGGCACGGAGGAAGACCGTGTCGAGGCGCTCGAGAAGAAGTTCTGGGCACTGATGCGCGTGATGAACCGTCGTGGCGTCGTCACGCGGGAGGAGTTCCTCCAAGAGCTCGCAGGTTCCGGCGACTGAGATAAAGGTGGCCCCGCCAGGGGGTCGCGCGAACCGACCGGTGGCAAGCGCCGGGCGGGGCGCGGCCAATGGGTCGTTTCCGTCCGGGTTCGCTCACGCTGAGAGCTTACGCTGCGCTCTCCCGCTCACGGTCCTGGCTGCCATGGTCTGGGCGTCTCCGCGCGCTGAGCAAACGGCCGAGGAGGCTGCCGCTCGTCGCCTCGATCTCCCCGAGCACTCCTCTGCAGCGGGGCTCCACCTTCTCCATCCATCGCAGGGCGAGTTCACGTCGCTCCTCGGCGTGGCTCGTGTCTTTGGCTCCGTGGGCCTGCCGCACGAGGCAGTCCGCAATGGCGACGTCGGTGAGGATCTTGGTGAGCCGCTCCGCGTGCAGCAAACCGAAGCTGAAGTCTTTTTTGGCGTCCCAATCACGCATGAAGGCGCGGGTCAGCTCGCGTACCGGGCGCCCCGCGAGGTCGCCGAGCTTGTCGGCAGCGATGCGAGAGAGGACCGTCTGCTGGGCGGAGTGCCCGATGGACTTGAGGCGCGCGAGGCTCTTGTCGAGAGCGTCCCCCCGCATGGAATCGATCCTGGCGGTGGCCAACTCGCCAAAGAAGCGTCCGGGGTTCCGAATGGTGGCCTGCATGTTGTCTTTGAGGGCCATGAGCGCCTGGATCTGGCTCGTGCCCTCGTACACCGGCAACACGAGCGCGTCGCGGTGCAGCTTCTCGGCCGGGTACTCGCGGATGTAGCCGATGCCACCGAGGATCTGCATACACATGCGAGTGATGCGCACAGCCTCTTCGCCACCGAAATATTTGATGAGCGGCGTATAATAGCGAGCCCGTCGTTTGTGACGCCTGATCTGACGCTCGATGTCCTGGCGTTCGGCATCGCTCTCGGGTGGATCGAGCTTGAGCTTGATCTTCAAACGGCTCGACAGCTCCTCGTGAAACGCTGCCTCAAAGCTCATGGCGCGCAGGCCGCGGATGCTGAGCTCCATATCGTCGAGGTATTCGGCGATGAGTTCGTGTTGGGCGATGGGCTTGCCCATCGAGGTACGCTCCTCGGCATAGGCGGCGGCGTACCGGTAGGCCGCCTCGCAGATGCCGAGGGCCTCGAAACCGACGGCGATACGGGCGTTGTTCATCAGCAGCAGCATGCCGCGAAAACCGTGGCCCCTCGTGCCGATGAGCTCCGCCTCGCTGTCCTCGTAGTTGATGGTGGCGGCCACCGCCGAGTGCTGCCCCATCTTCTTCTCGAGGCCGCCTATCTCGAAGTTGCGGACGCGCTTGCCATCGCGCTCAAGGTGCGCTGGGCAGTAAAAGAGGCTGAGCCCCTTGAGCCCGGGATGGGTGGCCGGATCTTCGCTACGCGCGAGCACAATGTGGTGCTCGCCGTGCCCGGAGGTGATGTAGCTCTTCTGCCCGTTGAGGCGCCAGTTGCCGTCTTCGCCCAGCGTGGCGGTCGAACGGATCTGCGCGAGGTCGGAGCCAGCGTTGGGCTCGGTGAGCACCATCGCGCCCCACTCCCCGTCGGTGGCGGTGCGTCGAGCCTGCTCATCAAAGCGAGTCCTCGTCACCCTGCCGCCTTCGGTCTCTATGCTGCCCTCTTCGAGCGAATAGAGGAGCATCGATTGTGCGATGCCACCGTGAAAGCCGTAATGGCTCATGCAACTGACGTCGGCGCGGGCGAGCACCTCGTAGAATGCGAGGTTCACGAGCATGGGCACGTTCATGCCGCCGAGCCGACGAGGCAAGGTGAGTCCCATGGCGCCAAGCTCGAGCAGACCCGCCATCACCTTCTTCATCCGCGCCGGGTCGCTGACCTCGCCCCCCTCGAGCACTGGGTGTTCCTCGTCGAGTTCTTGCCAATGGGGCGCGACCTCGGCGGCTGCGAAGGCGCCGAGGGCCTCGAGGATTTCGAAGTAGAACTGCTTTGCGTCGCTCGCTGATTGAGGAGCTTCGTCGTCGGCGAAAACGCCCTCGACCAAAGGCACCAGCGTCTCCCAGTCAGCTCGTTCGAGGTGGAATCGCAGGTCATCGTTGTCGGTGAAGAAGTTCTTGGACACGCCGCCTCCCATCCTCTTGCACGGATATCATTTTGGTGCGTGCGCTGCCGCTCGCCCCGAGTCTCGGCGAAGGAGCGACAAACGCCCGTACACGCCTGGTCCCGAGTTTCGATGTCCCAGCGGGCCGCGACGTCACGAGCGCGTGTCGCGGTGGCCCGGTATCCCGACACAGAGCGGGCGAGAGCCGCCCACAGGTCACCCTGCGCCCCCTCGCCGAAGGGGTCAGTCCGCTGCAGCCTATTTCTGCTTGCGCCGGGCGGTCGACTTGCCCCCGGAGGAGCTCAAGCTGAATTTCGGCTTCGCGAGCGTCCCCCGCAGGTTGAAATGATAGCGCCCCTGGTCATCTCGGGCCCGCTTGAGAGGTGCGGCGAAGTCGAGCAGCGTTTTGAATTTGCTGTTTTGCTCGAGGAATTGCTCGCTGATCTGAAAGCTGCCGTCGGCAGTGGGCCGCGCCGCCCCCAGGGTCGCGGCGAAGGCGAGTTCCATCTCGAGAGATGCATTGAAGTCACGCCCCGTCAGCGATGCCTTCTCGAAGGTCGCCTTGCCCTCGCGCACCGGGGCCTTCACCTCGAGATCACCCATGTCGATGAGTGGGAGGGTAAGCCCGCCGGTGAGTCCTGGGACGGGGATCTGCAACTCGCCGGGACCTATGGTGAGCCCCTTGATGCCGAGGTCGATGAGCCCCGTCGCCTGCTTCGAGGGTTCGTCTCCCATCTGCAGATCGAGTTCCCCCTGCACCATCCCTGTGACCGGCACACCCGCTTTCTCGAGTACCGGAGGCGCTCGACCGAGGTCGATCCCGCTGACGTCGACAGTGAGCGACGAGAGGCCAGAGACTTTCCCCTGGAGGAACCCCCGGGTGTGGCCGAGGAACTTGTCGTTTGCCCCCTTCGGTCCTGTGAGCCCAACGCTGCCCCCGACGCGGCCTTCGTAGAGAGATACGTCGAAATGGACGCTCGGATCGTTGAGCAGGAGCCCGAGCCATCCCACCCGCACCGAGACTTCGTCGAAGAACAGAGTCGCCCCAGGCTCAGGGTCTGTGCTGCCGAGCTGCAAGCTCAGTCGCTCGAGGGTCACACCGCCAAGCAGTGAGGGGGAGAGAGCCCCGATCTGTACCACGGGGTCCACACCGTAGCGTCCCTGCTTCCCCTTGCCGAGCGCGACCTCGAGGGCATGCGTGACGGGTGCCTTGACGACGTCGATGGGAAAGGTGGCGTACAGGCTTGCGCCGAAGCAGAAGAGGAACCAGTGCGGGTAGGCGAAGGCTTTGACACGACGAGAAACGGAGAAGGACATGTTCAGCTCGCCTGCCAGGTGGAAACGCTCATGTTCACGTCGAGCAGCTCCGCGTTGTCGTACCGGGTCTTCACCTTGAGCTTCATGATCTTGACGAGCCCACCGTTCCCTTGACCCTCGATCTTCTGCAGGAAGGTGTTCAGCTTGTCGATGCTCACCTCCTTGAGGTTCACCTCGACGGAAACCTCGGTGATGTCGCTCTGCCCACCCACCGGGGTGCGACGTTCGTTGAGGTCATTGAGGGTCAAGCCGAGCTCTCCCGCTGCCTGCTGCAACAGGGAGAATAACGAGGCGTTGTTGGACTTCAGCCTCATCTGCGCCTGGCGCTCGTCCTGTTCTTTGGCCTTGTATTGCGTCTCGAGAGAACGAATCTGTGCCAGTGACTCGCGCATATCCCGCACCCTGCGCTCACGCGCAGACAGAGCGTTCGACCCCCAATAACCCGCGCCGCCGAGCACGAAGATCGCGACGGCGACGACGAGGAGTGCGACCAACCGACGCTCACGCTCGCTCATGCCTGCGAGCATCAGACTGAGACGTGTACCGGGGTTTGGCTGTGACATTACTCTCACTCCTCCTCGGCGACTGGCTCGCCAGAAGCGACCTCATCATCGTCGTCACCGGGCAACCGCTCGGCGCGACGCAGGGGACGAATGCCGCGACGAGATTCGATGTTGTTGCGCAAACCATCGGGCATCACGCTCTCTATGCCGCGTCCCCGGATTCCCCCCGCAGCATCCTCGCGAACGCGGCGCAGCTCTTCCCGCCGCTCTTGCAGCTTCTTGAGCCGCTCAGCGCGGTTCGCCGCGGCGGGTGAACGCTCCCGTCCAGTCTCGTCGTCGTCCACCGCAGGGGTGTCCTGATCGAGGCCCGCGGGCGAGTCAGTCTCTGGCATCGGAGGAGGTCGCCGCTCTGGCACGGCCGGGGGTGGTTGTGCTCGAGAGTCCCGTGACTCGGCGCGCACAGGCTCACCACGGCCACCGCGTGCAGGTGTCGCAGCACCGGACCGTGCAGACGCGACTTGTTCCTTGCCGTCACCCGGGGACTTCTCACAGTCGAGGCGAATGAGCACGTTGAACTCGACGCCACCGCTGACGTTGCGGGCCTTGCCTTTCTCAAGACTCTCGAAACAGCGCCCACCGCCAAGGGCTGCAACAACCTTGTCGACGGCGTCGAAATCAGGCACGACAGCGACGACGCGCGCCCGCTCAGGGTTTACGTCGAGTTCGGTCACCTTGCGCTGCATCACGGCCGTCGCTGGCATGCGTCGCGAAAGGGTCAGGTAGTGGTCGACAGCGGAATCGCTCGGTAAAGAGAAACCAGACTGCCCGTTGATCTTTTCTTGGATGATCGCAAGGCATCGAGAGGCAGAGTCGATCTCCATACCCGTAATGGCGCGACAGGCTGCGGCCTGCTGGCTACGGATACCTTCTTCCTCGGCAGCCAACGACCAGGCGCGGACACCTCCCGACACTCCGACGGCAAACAGCAACACCGCCGCCCAGATCCCGAGCGCCGGCGCGCGCTCGCGGAGGAAGTCGAGCTCTCCCTTCCAGGCGAACTCACCGGTGCGGAAGTCGATGCGAGCCTGGGTCTTGTCACCGAAGAACCCGCTGAGGGCATAACCGAGGGCGAGAGCAGCTCCGGGCGCGTCAGGGGATGCCTCAGACCCCGAAGTGAGGGGCAGGCTCGGTCCGAGGGCCCTTGCGAGGTCAGGGCTGCGCTCCACCCGCACATTGAGCACCTCGGAGAGGTGGCGGTCGAGGTTGAGAATGCAGCTGCCTCCACCGGTGAGGAATACCCGCGTGACGCGAACGCGCTGCGTCGACAACGCGGCCTGAAAGATCTGGCGCAGTCGTTTGCCGATGGGGGCATACGCGGCCTTCAAGATCTCGCTGACGCGAGCTTGCTCCGGGAACTGCGCGACCGCCCCCGCAACTTCGATGAACGCCTCTTTCTTCTTGCCACGCTCGGCCTCCTCGACGGTGAGCCCGAGCTCCCGCGCTAGGCGAAGGGTGGCGTCGTGCCCGCCGTGAAGCAAGGTCTGCGCACTGATGACCCGATCCCCCACCATCAAACAGACACTGGTGTGCCGATGCCCCAGATCGACGATGGCAGTGGCAGCTTGCGGGGCGTCCGGGCCCATCTCGATAACGGTGCCCCCAGGCGTCGAGGCGACCAAGGCATCATTTCCGTCGTGGTGACGACGGAGAACCCCACGAAAGAGGTCGTCGAGCACCAGCGCATCGAACTCGACGTAGCGAGGATCGACCCCAGCATCTTGCAGCAGCTCGAGCAGGGCAGCGATGGCGTCGCGCTTGGCATAGGCCGCGAGCACCTCCGTCTCCGGGGGTCCCTCGCGCGAGGCCACCGGTCCGAGCACCGTCCACGACACCACGATCTCGTCGAGGTCGAAGGGCAACTCCGCCTCGAGTTCGAAGGGGAGGGTCTGCTGGATTTTGCGAGCGTCGCTGAATGGAAAACGAAGCGTTCTGACCGCGGCAACGTCCCCGGGGAGCCCCGTGACGAAGACATCTCCCTCGAGAGCACCGCGCTCCCGCAGCTCTTGCAAGGCCAGCGCTTGGCGCTCTTGTAGCGTCGCCTGCACGCCGTCGGTTATCTCGAAAGGCGGGGGCAGGAGCGCCTCGTCGTAACGGGCGACCTCAAAATCTGCCGCACGTCCCTTGGAGACGACGTGCACCACCTTGATGCTGTAGCTGCCTAGATCGAGGCCGACGATTCGTTGTGCCATGCCTGCTCTTCCTCACGAGCCAGAGGTCAGCGGACCGAGTAGTAGTAAAACTCTTCGGCCGCACCGTGAACGCGCGCGACGAGAGTTGTGGTTCGGGTGACGTCATTGACGTTGGCGGTGACCCGCACGGTGAAGTTCTTCGACTCAAGGGAAATATTATCCTGACATTGCTGTGCATTGATCAGGAGGCCTCTCCCGTCGAGAAAAGTGGTGAACCCCTGGGGCGAGAGCTGGCAACCACCGAGGATGCCTAGCATCTTGCACTCGTTCCACAGCTGCAGCGTCTCTTGCATCCAGAGGGGATCGATCAGTTTGTAGTCATAGGGATCGGTGGCGCAAATGCGCACCAAATATTCAATCGCCTGTGGCGCAGCGGAGAGCAGGTTCACTTTGCTCTCGGCGTAGATGCTGATTTGCTCACCGAACGCCTTCATGTGCGCATCGCTGAACCCGTGCACCCGCAAGAGCTCGGCGTGCGAATCGAAGTAGCCATTTTTCGGCTCGACTCCTCGATAGCTCGAGTAGAGGCCGTCCTCGGCGCCTCCGCCCTGCCGTCCCCAATCGGCCTGCGTCGCGCGCGGATCGGTAGCGTCCTCGTTGCCGTCCGCGTAGTCATGGAGGTTCGCGATGAGCTCGAGGCGATCGACACGGTTGCCGCGCGAGTCGCGCTCCTCGAAGAGAAAGTCGTATCGTTCAGGCGCGAAGAGCGCCATGAGACGGGTGACGTAGGCCCACCGGGCCTGCGGGTTCACTTGAGTGGTGAAGCCGCGCAACGAGACCGCCTTTTTCTCCTCGTCGTCAATCTGGACCGTGAAGTCGCCCAGAAAGGCCCCAAAGCCGCTCTCGGGCGGAACGAAGGGGCCGGCGCCAGCGCCTTCACGGCCTTCCTCGAAGTCCTCGAGCAGGGTCTGCCGCTTCTCGTCGGCAGCCTCCTTTCGCTCTGCCACCGCGGCGCTGACGTCCATCCCGAACATCGACTGCAGCTCCCCAGCCGTAAGGCTCTTCAAGAGCTCGCTGTCGAGCGGGATGAGGTTCCACACCGTGTGGGCTGGCAGGGGAATCCCGGCAGCGGCGAGCTGCGTCAGCATGGGCTGCACCGCGGCCTGCACTGCGAGCAAGAGCCGCGCGAGATTGACACCGCTGTCGGAGAGCGCCTGGGCGCGCAGGCCATCGCGCTCGTGAGTGGCGAGCCGGTAGCGCACGAGCTCGTTGTAGCCGAAGTCGGTGACCACCGAGCTCATCAGCGCAAGCGCGATGAGCACCATGAAGAGGGCGATACCATGAGGAGCCCCTCGCTTGCCCACGGGCAGCCTGCGACCGACCGGGGTCATCAGCACGCGCCAGGCGCGTCGCAGGAGCGAAGGGGAGGAGTTCGACGTCACCGTGTTAGTTCTCGAAGCGAATGGGGGTAGTGAGCCAAATACGGCTCTGGGTCATGAAGCGCTGCTCGCTGTTCTGGTCATCATCCATGGTGGCGACGAAGGTAATGCGCACACGCTCAGGGAGACGGTTGAGTGTCGCACTCTCCTCGGTGTCCCACTCTTCTTTCCAGGACTCACTCGGTGTGTCCCAGTACTCGAAAGTGAGTTCGGTCGCCCCCGGTAGTAACGTACGCTCGCGTCCACCTTCCTCGACATCGTCGTCGAGCCCGACCTGCTCGCGACGAATGATGGACATCACGCCGCTATCTGCGTCGGGAGCAAGCTCGTAGGAGAGTTCACGCGACGCACCGGCCTTACTGTCCTCTCGACGGGAGACATAGCCGAAAGCCGTGAATGCAAGAGCGTTGCGCTCGCCGACGAAACGGGTCTTCGTGCGTGGGTCTTGCTGCGAGTGGTGTGCCGACAGGTAGGCCATCGAGACCTCATCGGTCATGCGCGACAACGCTTGCCTCGCGAGGTGAAAGCGATCGCTGGTCTGCTCCACCATCTCTTTGGCGTCGATGGACGACGTCAGAGATGTGTAGAGAAGCGCTCCGGTGATGGCCAAAAGCGCACTGGCAACCATCACCTCCATCATGGAGAAACCGCGCAGCCGTCGACGAGCGCTCATCGTCTGCCCCCGCCGGTCGCCTGTTCGGGCCTCGAACCTGCGCTGAAATCACTGCCGCCCGACGCTGGGGCCCCGCCACCTGCGCCAAGTGCGCCGCCGAGCATGCCCCCCATTTGACCGCTCATGGTCTGCAGCTGACTCGCGATGGCATTGATCTGCGTCTTGTCCACGACGTGGGTGGTCACCTCGAGCTGCTCCCACGCTTCGCCCTCGCGCCAGCGCACGATGACGACGAGCTCTCGGATGGAGTCGCCGAGCACGGAGGAGATCTGGCTCAAGACCGGAGCGATCATGCCAGCCCCTATCCCCGCTGCGTCGGCGGCCCCCGACATTCCCCCTGCGGCCCCTTCTCCGCCAGCGGCGGCTGAAAGGCCGGCGGTAACATCCGTGACGTCGGAGACGGGGATGTCGGGCTTATAGGCGTGGCATTCCCAATAAAAGCCGGGCATCTCCTCGTCGTCGAAGTCACCTTCCTCGTCGTAATTACCGATGGAGAAGCCCTTCTTGAGAAGGTCCCTCGTACAGTCATACATCTTCGCGCGCGCAAGCCCGGTGGCCCCCGAGAGATTGCGCGCCTGCTGGGCGAGCTGGATCGACCGTGCCTGCACGCTGAGGAGGAGCACGAGCCCCATCGCCAGAAGAGCGATGGCGATCATCACTTCAAGCAGAGTAAACCCGCGCGCCTCGCTTCGAGGTCCGGGCTGCCTCAATGGGCACAACGACGCGGGAGAGCTCGATATCTCTCGTCGTCGCCTGTAGCTATTGGCGGCAAGCCTCGTGCTCACTCGTCCTCCTGCGGGATCGACGGCGGGGTATCCCGCACCGACACTTCACCGGTCAGAGGGTTGGTCACGAGGGTGAGGCTACGCTCGCCCGCTTCGTCGTCACTGAGGGTGACATGAGCCTCTTCGGCATACCCTCCGGGGAAAAAGTGCAGTGCCACTTGCCCCGCGCGTGCTGCGTCCTCGAGATGCTCCGACCACACGCTCACAAACCGAACGTCAGCGGGCAGCCGTTGTGGAACGACCTCGTCGAGACGGTCCTGGCCAGGAAATGGCACCGCGGCCCACGCCGTCGGCTGGAACAGCCGCAACTTTTCTTGGTCTTCCTCATCGCGAGAGTCTTCGAGTCCCTCGACCCGC
>JBMTAX010000007.1:0-21777 GCA_049429145.1 Myxococcota bacterium | reverse complement strand
AGGTGGCAGCACCATCCCAGGCAGGACTCCGCCAGCCACCAAACCGAATCCTGCTGCCGTCGCGAGGAAGAGGGGGTCTGCGACGAGGGTGGGCACTTCTTCAACAGGCTCGTCTGTTGCGGAGGGTTCCGCTGCAGAGGGTTCCACCGACGCGATGTCGATGACCATGCCGTCGTCATGGCCGGGGGAGATGTAGAGCGGAAGCTCTGGCAGCGTCGTCAACCGGCGAAGGCATTCGTAGCGGTCTCGGTCCTTGGCGTCGGCCAGCGAGGGCAAAATCCGCTCCGCTTCGACAGGGTCAGCCGCTGTGAATGCCTCTGCAGCTGCACAGAAGACTTCAGCTGCGGGATCGCGCAGACCCGAGTGCACCGCATCGAGGAGTGCGGGCCTGATCGCCCCCGGTACCCGCGTTGCCGATGCCGCCAACCCTGCAAACGCTTGGGCACGCACTCGGGCGTCGACATCGTCGCCCGCAGCCGTGAGCATTGCCAGAGCGCTGGTCGACGGAGGAAGCCATGCAAGCACCCCCGTCGCCGCCGCTCGCGCGAATGCCTCCGGATGGCGGTGGACCACGTTGAGGAGAGCGGTGACCTCCTCGTCGTCGAGTGACTTGCCTTCACTCAGACGCGCCTCCAACGCCCGCAGCCACTGCATCACCGCTGGCAGGTCGGGTAGCGGCGCGGCGTCAGTGGGTGCAGGGTCTACGTGAGAGCCACTCTCGCTGGGCACTTGGTGGCCAATCGCAGGCGTCGACGCTGCCAGGGGCCCGGCATGGGTGCGTTGGGGGCCTGCGTCGGCGTCCCCGATGACAGCTTTTGCACGTGCTGTCCCTGGGGAGATGGCGAGCATCGCCCATGCGGCCAGGTACACCCGGCGCCTCACTGTTTTGTGACGAGCCAAGGTTCGCTCCTCCACGCGACAACGCGCGCTCAGGAGGATGACCCTCGTCGCTGCAGACAGGCAAGCACCAAGGCGCTGAACAACGGATGGGCCTTCCACGGCCGAGACAAGAACTCGGGATGGAATTGGCAGCCGATGAAGTGGGGGTGATCTTTGAGCTCGACCATCTCGACGAGCTCACCGTCAGGGGAGACACCGCTGAAGACAAGGCCCGCAGCGCTGAGCCGCTCCCGGTAGGCGTTGTTCACCTCGAAGCGATGGCGATGCCGCTCTCGGATCTCATCGGAGCCGTAGACCCGCCGCGCGAGGCTGCCCGCCTGCAGACGGCACGGGTACGCACCGAGCCGCATCGTCGCACCTTTGGTGGTCACCGACTTCTGGTGCTCCATGATGTGAATGACTTTATGTTCAGCGGCGGGATCGAATTCTTCGCTCGTCGCGCGCTCGATCTTGGCGACGTTGCGAGCGAATTCCACCACTGCAATCTGCAGCCCGAGGCAAATCCCGAAGAAGGGGACTTGCTGCTCACGGGCATAGCGCACCGCCTCCACTTTCCCCTGCGTCCCTCGCTCTCCGAACCCACCCGGCACGAGGATGCCATCGACGCCCGACAGCATCGCCTCAGCGCCCTTTACTTCGATCTCTTCAGCATCGACGTGCTGCATGGACACGCGCGCTTCGTGGGCGATGCCAGCATGTACGAGCGCCTCGTTGATCGATTTGTAGCTTTCGACGAGGTCAACGTATTTGCCGACAATGGCGATTCGCACCTCCGCCTGCGGGTGTTTGAAGGCGTGGACGATGCGCTCCCAGCGCTCGAGTTTGGGCGCGCGCGACCAAATATTCAGTAACTCGGTCACTTTGTCGTCGAGGCCCTCCTCACGGAGGAACAAGGGTACCTCGTAGGTAGTCTCGAGGTTCGGGCAGGAGATGACGGCGTCGAGCGGCACATTGCAGAACAAGGAGATCTTCTGCTTCTCTTCCCGGGGCACGGCGCGGTCGGCACGCTGAATCAAGACGTCCGGCTGAATGCCGATGCTCAACAGCTCCTTGACGGAATGCTGAGTCGGCTTCGTCTTCAGTTCACCGGCAGCCCCGATCCAGGGCACGTAGCTGACGTGAACGCTGATGGCGTTTTCAGGTCCATCCTCGGCGCGAATCTGGCGGATGGCCTCGATGAATGGCAGCGACTCGATGTCGCCCACTGTCCCGCCTACCTCGACGATGAGGACGTCGTGGCCCCGAGCAGCACCGCGCACGGCGTTCTTGATCTCGTCGGTGACGTGGGGGATCACCTGCACCGTTTTACCGAGATAGTCACCACGCCGTTCTTTCTCGAGGACGTTCGAATAAATGCGACCGGCAGTAGTGGAGTTCAGCCGCGAGAGCGAGTGGTTGATGTAACGCTCGTAGTGTCCGAGGTCGAGATCGGTCTCGGTGCCGTCGTCAGTGACGAAGACCTCACCATGCTGAAACGGGCTCATCGTCCCTGGATCGACGTTCAGATACGGATCGAGTTTCAGGATGGTGACGTCGAGCCCTCGGTTCTCGAGCAAGGCCCCGAGCGACGCCGAGGTGATGCCCTTGCCGAGGGAGCTGACGACGCCGCCAGTGATGAAGATGAGCTTGGTCTTGCGCGGCGCCATGATGTGGCCTCGCTGGCTGGAGGTTCGAAGTGAAGTGGGGCCGTGGGGAGCGCCACGGGCCGTCGCGGTCCCACGCGGAGGCCATCGTGTCAATGCGCTGCAATCGCTGCAGAGCACGTGCTCGCCCCGAGCGAAGAGGTGACCGTGCTCTCCTGCAGCGCGGCCGGCTCACCCGATGGCGACCAGCTCCACCTCGAAGATCAGGGTTGAGTTCGGCGGGATGGCTCCCGGGAACCCGCGCGCGCCGTACCCAAGCTCGGGCGGAATGGTGAGACGGCGTTTGCCACCGACTTTCATGCCGACGACGCCTTGGTCCCAGCCCTGGATGACCTGCCTCGCCCCGAGGGCGAACGCAAAGGGACGACCGCGATCAAGCGAGGAGTCGAACTTGCTGCCGTCTGTGAGCCAACCCGTGTAGTGGACCTGTACTTGCGTCCCCGAGGTCGCCTCGGCACCGGTTCCCAGGACTAAGTCAATGGTTTCGAGAGCTGCCACGGTACCTCCACTGCCCAACGCGGGCGCTTCTCAGGAGGCTACGCGGAGTCGGCGTGCAGGTCGATGACGATATGAGCGATCACCACGACGGCGGGACATACATCTGACGAACCGAACCATTCCCGGATGCGGCGACACTCCATGCCCGCCGTCAAGAACTCCCGGCGCGCCTCGAGGTACCCGCCTCTCAGAACAGACTTCTGCGGGGGCGTTCTGTGGAACACCGTCCCCCTCGTCGCACGTCTCGTGCCGGGCTAGGCCCCCGACTGTCGCCGAACGCTGAGGGGAGTCCCATGAGCCCGATCCTGGTCTGCTTGATCGCCTTAGGCGCCTTGCTTGCGGGTTACCTCGTCTATGCCAGGTTTCTCGAACAGCGCATCTTCGGCCTCACCGACGACGAGGATGTGCCGAGCGTGCGGCTTCGCGACGATGTGGATTTTGCGCCAACACCACGCAACATCCTGTGGGGACACCACTTCGCCTCGATCGCAGGCGCGGCTCCTATCTTGGGCCCTGCGATGGCAATCGTCTGGGGCTGGCTGCCTGCGCTGCTTTGGATCGTCGTCGGCGTGGTTTTCATGGGCGCTGCGCATGACTTCGGTGCCTTGGTGCTCTCCCTTCGGCATGAAGCCAAGAGTGTGGGGGCCCTGACCCAGATGTTCATTGGCCCGCGCTCAAGGCTCCTTTTTCTCGTCGTCATCTTCTTTCTCATCTGGCTGGTCAGCGCCGTCTTCGCCTTCGCCATCGGGGGGCTGTTCGTAAAGTTCCCAGCGAGCATCCTCCCGGTAAACCTCGAAATCGTCGTCGCGGTTGGACTCGGCCTGTGGGTGTACCGTTACCAGCGCGCCTTGTTCGTCCCCTCGCTTCTGGCCCTTGTGGGTCTTTACGCAGTGATGTTCGGCACGGCCAGCGACGTGCTCTACGTGCCGGGGCCAGAGAGTATCCTGCGCGATCTCGACTTCTGGCTCATCGCATTGATGCTCTACGCGTTCGTCGCATCCAGCCTGCCGGTATGGGTGCTGTTGCAGCCGCGAGACCTGATCAACAGCCACCAACTCGTCGTGGGACTCGTCGCTCTCTTCGCGGGCTTCTTCGTCTCTTCCCCGACCTTTCATGCCCCCGCGGTGGGCCCTCTCGAAGACCTGCCTGCTTTGTTCCCCCTGCTCTTCGTCACCGTCGCCTGCGGTGCCATATCCGGCTTTCACGGCCTCGTGAGTTCCGGCACGACGTCGAAACAACTCCTACACCCCCGCGATGCACGCCCCATCGGCTATGGGGCCATGCTCGCCGAAGCGAGCCTCGCCATCCTATCGACGCTGGCCGTAGCAACGGGGATGATGGTGAGCGGTGACGACCATGTGTGGCACGCGGTCTATGAGCCCATCGTCGCAGCGAAGACACTGCCGGAAGTGCCGCAGGCGCTCGGAGGGTTTGTGAATGGCGCCGCGACCATGCTCGTCGCCCTCGGGCTCGAAGGTCAGGTCGCGAGCACCATCGTCGCGGTACTCGTGATCTCCTTTGCTGCCACAAGCCTCGACACGGCGCTCCGCATCCAGCGACTTATCCTCGGCGAGATCGGAGAGATGTTCGGCTGGAAGGCGCTCTCGAACCGCTGGCTCGCGGGCACCATCGCCTGCGGCTCGGTATTGGTTTTGATTTACGGCGACAAAGCCCAGGGAGCGAAGAGCCTATGGCCCGTTTTCGGTGCCACCAATCAGGTCTTCGCCGCTATCACCTTGCTGCTCTGCGCCCTGTACTTGCGAAGCAACAAGCGTTCGGCTTGGCCCTATTTGGCTCCTGCGGTCGTCGTGATGCTGCTGACGTTCTCTGCCATGGCGGTGCAGGTGCTTCACGATATCGCGCACGGCCAATGGCTTGTCGGGACCGCCGGTGGCGTCATCGCCATCCTCACGGGCTGGGTCGCCCTCGAGGGCGCCTTTGCGTGGCGCCGAGCCGGGCGAGAAGGGGGAGACGGAACGAGCTGAGACTAGGGTGGAAGAATTTTACCAGGGTTCAAAATGCCGGCGGGGTCGAAAGCGAGTTTGAGACGACGTTGTAGGGCGAGCAGCTCGTTGCTGTGCTCGAGGGGCAGATACGGACGCTTGAGGGCACCGATGCCATGCTCCCCGCTGATGGTGCCCCCAAGCTGCAGGGTCAGTTCGAACAGACGTTTGAGGAGCTCCTCGACACGCGCCAGCTGAGACTCATCGTCGAACAAGACCTGCGCGTGCAGATTGCCATCACCCGCGTGACCATAGGCGCAAGTAATGAAACCCGCTTCCTCACCGAGCCTCTCCCATTGTGCGACGAGCTCAGGCAACCGCGATCGCGGGACGACGACGTCCTCGGAGATTTTGCGTGGCTTCCACCGTCGTGTCGCTTCGCTCAGCATCCGTCGCGCCTGCCACACCTCCCGTCGCTGCTTTTCCCCGGTGGCCACCATCGTCTCTAATGCACCTTCGTCGAGCGCCTGCTCCAAGGCCGCGCCAAGAGCGGCGAGAGCTTCATCACTAGAGGGTGCATCCACCTCGAAGAGCAAGGCCGCCCGAGACGCGGCAGGGAGCCGTAAGGTGACCCCGGGATGCTCACGAAGCGCGTCCAATGATCTGCCGTCCACATATTCCGCGCAACGCAGGGGAAGCCCCGCACGGAGGACCTTGGTGACGCACTGGATGGCTGCGGCTGACGAGGGAAAGTGGGCGAGTGCGGTCTCGACAGCAGCAGGCCTCGCGATGAGGCGCAGGGTTACCTCCGTGACCACACCGAGCGTCCCTTCACTTCCCACCATGAGGCGCGTCACGTCGTACCCGGCCACTCCTTTCGCCGTGCGGCGGCCAGTACGAACCACCTCCCCCGTCGGAAGCACCACCTCGAGCCCCAGAACGTAGTCGCCGGTGACCCCGTATTTCACTGCTCGTGGGCCGCCCGCGTTGGTGGCGACGTTGCCTCCGATGGTACACGCGGCAAGAGAAGAGGGATCGGGTGGGTAGAAGAGTCCTCTTGCCTCGACCGCCTGCTGGAGGTCTGTGAGGAGCACCCCTGGCTGTACGCGTACAATGAAGTTCTCGTCGTCGATCTCCAAGATTTCCGTGAAGTGCTCGAGGGAGAGCACCACGCCCCCCTGCACCGGCACACAGCCTCCCGCTTTGCCCGTGCCGGCTCCGCGCGGCGTGACATAAACGCCAGCGCGTGTCGCTTCCTTCAGCACCAAGGCAACCTCATCTGTGTTGCGAGGCGTGATCACCGCCCCTGGTGCAGGCGACCTGAAATGAGGTGTCTCGTCGTGCGCCGCGCGAGCGAGCGCTTCCTCCGAAAGGTCGACGCGACCCGTGCCGAGGGCCTCGGTGAGCGCGACCAAGAAGGCAGGAGGGAGCGGATCAGACATAGGGAGGGGCTACCGACCTACCTTGGTAGGTACAAGGGCATCGGCAGCTCCCGAATGCCCGCTGCGCGAACTCATTCCTGCTCATTCCCGCGCGAGCCATTGCCGCAGCGTGGCCGCAGCCTCGTCCGTTACGGGTCCAGGGGACGGCGGAGAGGGATCACCGATCTGCCACGACGCGACACGCACGTCCGCTTCGCCGTGTTTCTCGAGGGCAAGGGCGTAGGCGGCCAGTTGCACAGCGGTCGCCGGATCGAGCGTGCTCTGGCGAGAGGACTTGAGCTCGATGACCGCGATCCCTTCGGGGCCTCTGACGACGAGGTCGGCGGTACCGACCAACACGGCGCCTGGAGCAATCGGCACGCGAAGCGGCTGCTCGAAGCGGAGCGCACACCCTGCAGCGACGAGGCGCCGCAGCGGGCCGTGTACGGTGTCCGTCACCTTGGCGATCAGAGCTCGGGTTTCCGGGTCATCCGTCGCCGACCCTTGCGCTCGCGCCAGCATGTGCGCCGCGGCTTTCACGTCGGTGGCATCCGGAAGGCCTCCCCCCGCCAAGCGCTCCCCGAGACGCGCGATCAGGTGATGGGCTAGCCGGCCGCGACGACGGGCATCGCCTTGACCACCAAGGGGAGTTCCGCTCCCCGGTGCCTCGTGGTCCTTGGCCAGCCACTCGCGGAGCGCGCTCGGAACAACCCGCAGCGGACCATGAGCTGTGGCCTGCGGCTCGATTCGTACATCAGGAAGCAGAATGGCAGGCAGAGAACGACGCGGACCGAGCACTGCGGGCACCTTCTCCGTGGGCATGAGCAAGGCGAACTGTCGTGGGTCGACGAGACGCCCCCTCTCGAGCAGTTGCAGAAGCGTTGCTGCCCTGCGCTCGCGTGGAGCGGCGACCACGTAGACGCGGTCGCGCGCACGAGTGAGCGCAACGTAGAGCAAACGTGCGAGTTCGGCCTCCTCGCGTGCCCTACGCCGTTGGCGCACCCGCTCGATGGTCGGGGGCTCTACGAGCCCTCTGGTACCTCGCCCGCATCCCTCTATGGGGCGCCCCCTTGGAGACACTGCGAGGCCAAGCTCGACGTCGACTTCGACGTCATTTCCTCCCCCTGGCAATGCGCTGCCTACATCGGCGAGCACGACGATGGGAAATTCCAGCCCCTTCGCTTGATGGATACTCATAATCCTGACTGCATCCGCGTCGGGCGCTGCCACAACCGCCATCGACTCCCGTGGCGGACGGTCAAGCCACCCCCATAAGCGACGAATGACGCGCACCGCGTCCCCCGGTCCCCCTTCACACAAGGCGCGGAGCTTCTCGACGTTGGCGAGGCGGTCAGCAGCATCGGGCTCTACACCGAGGGCAATGGCATACCGTCCTTGGTCGAGCAGCTCGTCGATCATCTGGGCTGCACTCCACTGGTGCAAACGGTGACGCAAGGAGGTGAGCAGGTTGTCAAAAAAGAGAATGCGATGGCGTACCGCGTCGTCCAGGTGCTCTGCCGCGCCGGGCATATCCCGCCAGCAGAGCCCGGCTCGCCACCCCGGTATGCACTCGGGAAGTTGGGCGATGACGTCGTCTGGCGCGGCGACGAGAGGCGAACGGAGCACTGTAAGCGTCGCCAACTCGTCTTGCGGCTCCAGCACCAGTTGAAGCGCTGCGATCAGATCAACGACCTCGGGCCTCTGAAAAAATCCCTCTCCGCCCGTCAGCAATGCCGGAATGCCATGATGCAACAAGGCCCGCACGATGGGAGCCGCCGCTTTCACACGGCGCACCAAGACCACGATGTCACCGGGACGACATGGACGCAGGGAGCTTTCATCACCGACCAAAGTGGCCTGGTCGATGAGGTCCCGGATCTTTCGACCGACGACGATGCCCTCGGCGCTTTCCACCTCGAGCTGCTCAGCGTCGACGGGCACCCAGAAAGCACCAGCAAGACCATCGCCGAGACGCTGCGACTGCAACATGTCCTCGGGTGCGACCTCGACCCCAGCGCCGCCCGCTGGCAGCGTTTGGAGCGCCACCTGATTCACAAGCGCAAGCACCGGTGGACGTGAACGCCAGCTCACCGAAAGCGGTCGAGCTCGACCGGAGGGTGGCGATTGCGCTGTCCCCTCGACGACGACCCTCATGGTGTTGCGAAAAACCTTCACATCGGCGCCGCGGAAGCCGTAGATGCTCTGCTTCGGGTCACCCACGACGAAGAGACGTCCCGGTGCGAGCCGCAGCTGCCCCATGGCACGCTGACCTTGTGCAATACGGTCCCCCCGCGTTGGCTCTTCGCTGAGAAACGCCACGAGGTCCTCTTGTACCGGGCTAGTATCCTGGTATTCGTCGACGAGGATGCGGTCATAGCGTCCTTTGACGCGCGCGCGTACGTCTGGCTGGTCGCGCAGGAGGTCACGCATACGCAGCAAGAGATCGCCGAACGAAAGTACCCCCAGCTGATCCTTTTCGCGCTGGAGCCGCTCGCCCATCTCCACGAGGATGGCGCGCAAGGCAGCTGCGTGAGGCGCGGTTACCCGATCACAGAGAGCCACGCCGAGCGCGCGCAGCGTATGGTGAGCCGTATCCCAGGCGAGTCTCAGTTCGTTGCCGCGCCCCTTATTCTTGCGCAGCTTCTCAGCGACGCGATGAAAAGTGGTCGCGAGGTCTGTCTCTTCATCCTCGTCGCGGCGGTCGAGCAAATCCCGTAATCGACGATAGTCATGAAACACCGACCGCAGATGGTTCTGGGTCTTTTGGTCGGCGCCGCGCGTGAGGTGCCAGAGTGAAATGATTGCACCATCACAGGCAGACCTCGCGTCGACGACGCGCAGATCTGCAGTTTCGGTGTCCATGACGAGCGGCAACTCCTCCGCGTAAACGCCGCGTTCGGCGAGGCTTTTGTGCACCTCGACGAGTTCCCCGACGAGGCCTCTGCCCCCTCCAAGCCCACGCAGCGAAAAGCGGGCGCTGAGTTCAGCGATATCCCGGTCACCGAGGGCAAGCCGATCGAGAATGACCGCCTCTGCCGTTTCCGCGAGTAGTTCCTCGTCGTTGATCGGCTCGAGGAGGGTGAAGCTCGGATCGATACCAGCGTTCACCGCAAGATCGCGCAGCAGCATCGCGCACAGCGAATGGAAGGTAGCGATGGGGGCCGTTGGTAACTGTCGCAGCATTCTCTCGACGCTGCGCACTTCGGGCGCACGCCGCACGAGGTGCGCCAGGCGGACATTCACCTCGGCGTCAGCGTGGGGGTCTCGCGCGAGCGCCTGCAAGCGAAGGGCGACACGTCGGCGCATCTCCGAGGCGGCTTTATCGGTGAATGTGATGGCCAGAACTCGAGCAGGGCTACGCTCGTCAACATCACCATCGAGCCCAAGGAGCGCGCAAAGGTACGCGGTCACGAGCGAATGGGTCTTCCCTGTGCCCGCTCCGGCGAGCACCACTTGGCTCTCCGCAATGGGGATCACGAGACACCTTCAATGGCATCGTCATGTTCCAAGCCAGCTTCGCTCGGGCGTGATTCCTCGACTATGGTGGAGGAAGGGCCTTCCCCTGCACGCTGTAGGCCCCGCTCCACCGAGGATGGGATCCGACAGATGCGGGAAAGCCTGCAGCCGTCGCAATGCTCTCCCTCCATCGGGACGACGATGCCCTCGAGGATAGGAAGGAGCACTCGCGCGACCGCCTGCGGAAAACCTGTCTGTGCCTGCTCATCGAAGAGACGACGCCGCAGTACCCCCCCGTGCCCAATGACGTCACTGGCGGCTCCATCACGGAGGGACACCAGGTAGCCAAGAAGCTCGGTGTTCTCACTCGTAGCCAGGGCTCCTTGCTCAAGGATGCGCATGTACAGAGGCAGCTGAAAGTGTGTCGTCAGCAGGCTCTCGGGGCGAAGCTTCTTGTACACCGCGCGAGCCGTCGAATGTTTGTAATCGACGATGACACGCACCCCGTCACCCTCGTCGACGCGATCGATCTCCCCTCCAAAGTAGAGCGTCTGCCCGCCGATCTGGAGCGGCAGCGGCCCTAATGCCTCAGTGGTTTCCTCATACCCGCGGGTGCCTACCTTCAACTCGAAATAACGAGGTACTGCGCCCTGCACAGGTGGGTTTCGCGCGAGGCTGGTGACCGTACGCACCAATGATTGTGAGAGCCATGCGACATTGGCTGCAAGAGCGGCAAGATGACCGGTCGCCTCGCCGCCTTCCATGTAAGAGCGTGCCTCTTCATCAACGATCGCCCGCAGGCGCGCCCGATCTGCTGCCTCCATTCGCGCCGGCTCCACCCCTGCGTCTCTTCGCTCTCGGAAGAATCGCTCGAGCGAACCGTGCGCCAACTTGCCGAGCGTGCGCGCGTCGGCATCTTGTCCCGCCTCTGGGTCAGTGTCGATTTGCAGCAGATGCTCCACGTACCCACGCATCGCACAAGTGGCGAGCGCCTCTAGTCTCGTTGGTCCAAGGGGCTTGTCGGATAGGAGACCAAGCTGACGACCAAAGTTCCGTGCCACCCTTGTAGGGGAGAGCGCGAATGCGAATGGTGTAACGGGGTTTCGCGGCAGCTCGCCGTTGTTGTCTTCGAAAAAAGCGCGCCGTTGCCGAGACATGTCTGTCAATAGCCTGGCATGAGCTGCCGAGTTGCCGTCGTCGTCTGGCTCTCCGCGCGAGACCCGTTGCGCGAGCGCAACCGCGGCTTGTCGAGGATGGGGTTCCTCCGTGAAGGGACTCCCTGCGGCCCTCGCCGTGGGCTCTGCCCCCAGCGCCAACATCGACTCGATGAAGAACTCGCTCGGAGCAACGTCGCGCCCGCCCCTATCTCGCGCAGGCGCTGTCAGCAAAATGCCCCGACGAGCGCTCGCCATCGCACCGATGAACCATAAGGGCTCAAGAGCCAGCCTAGGAGCGACAACGCCCGGTTCAAGCAAGTCTGGCTCGGCCAGGCGCAGGATGCGGCGGCCGAAGTGACGGTTGATGAGAACGCGGTCACTGTCGCCGAGCAGGGGATCGCTACGCACAGCGAGGGGAACCTTCCCATGCTGCAGATCGGCCAGCACAACATAGTCCCACTCTCGACCAAACAACTCCGGGATCGTGAGCACATCGACAGCAGTATCCTCGTCGACACGAGGCGGGGCGAGGCGAATACCGCCGAGAGCACGTTGTAGGAAGCGCAGCGTCGCAGCGATGTCTGTCTCGCGCGTACCCTGCGGCGAGACCCGTGCGAGGGTGCCCAGGCCTCGCTGGAGAAACGCTAGCAGCTCGATTCTTGCGTCGGTCTCATCGTCGATGAACGCCTCCTTGAGGAGTTCAACGCACACCGCGAGCTGCGCTTCCAGTGGTCCGCGTAAGGGTACGCGACGTATCAATGACAGAACTTGCTCGACCCGGTTGAGCGCCTCGTGAATGTCCTGCACCTCGTCGGGGTCGCGCAAGCTTGCAGCCAGGCGCTCCAGGCGATGTCGATAACCCCCCTCAGGATGAGACGCATCCTCGACGTCACTGCGAGCCACAGCCCGCCTTAGCAAGCGAGAGAGCGCTCCGACCTTGTCCGCTGCAAGGCGATCCACAAAGACAGGCGAGGCTAGGATCGCAAGAAGAAGCTCCCGTGGCGCCCCCTGGCGTCGTGCGCGGAGCACATCGAGCAGGAGCCGGCCCGATGCGGTCTCCGCGAGACTTTGGCCTTGTGAGAGGCGCAGCGGCACACCGTAACCCCGAAGAGCATCCGCGAGACGGATGGCCTCAGGCCCGAAGCTACGCAGGGCCACAGCCACTCGGGGGGGCCCTTCTTCACGGCGCCACCGGGCCACGACCCCGGCGATGCGGCGTGCCTCGTCGAAGGGGTCAGCGAGGACCTCTACCCGAGCAGGCAACGAATCGGCGCGAGCCAAACCGAGTGCAGGCCGATACCAAGCGTCCACGAATTCGCGCAGCGCCCCCCTCCTCGTCACGGGGCGGTGCACGAGCTCCAGCCGGGGAGCGTCCCAGGCAGCCTCGAAGGCGTTCGCGATCCAGTTCACCCCTTCCGCGAGCCCGTCATGCCCCTCGACGCGCGGAAGTATCACCTGCACCGCCTCGCCAGAGCGCGCGAGAGCGACCAGGGCTTCGAGTTCGAGTGGTGTGAGATCGATGGGGTCCTCAATCTCGACCCGGCGGAAACCAGCTAGCGCAGGAAGACGATGCCCCCGACGAAGACAATCCACACCGGCAGCGAGTGCGGCTGCGGCATCGACGACGCCACAACTCTCGAGCACCGCACGAACTTCCGCGACTTGCGCGAACAGCTGCGCGAGTTCCCCCTCTCGGCCTCCCGCCCCGTGCAAGCGAGAAGCAATCGCGCGAGCGTCGACGGCCTCGTGGGTCGTGCTCTTCACCAGAGTGGCGAGATCCGCGGCAAGCCGAACCCCGAGGCGAGAACGCCGCGCCAATGTCGCTGCTGAGGTCCATAGCAGCGCATCGTCATCAAGCACATGCGAGGCCGGCCGCTCAGCGAACCCGAGCTCTCTGATGCGTTCGAGCAGTTCCTCAAGAGTCCAGCAGGTCTCCTCCCACGAGTGTGGCTGCTCCCAGAGCAGTCCACGGGAACGAACGATGCGCAGCACCGGACGAGGGGCCTTCGACGGGTTCCTCGTGACGCCGCCTTCGTCGCCAAACAGCGGTAGCTGGGGTGCGTCTCGTGCCTGCACAGCGAGAAGATCTCATCCTGGCCCGCACGGCGAAACCCTTATCGCCGCGGCCGGCTGCAGATCGCAGCCGACGGGCTAGAAGCGCTCGATCTGGAAATCGTCGTCGACGGGCGCCGGTCCTGCTGGCCGAGGCGCTTGTGCGTGCCCAGGGGCGCGCCCCGTGGGGCCGCTCCCAGGCGCAGCGGGGTAACCAGCCTGGGGCGGTTGCGTCGGCATCGCCCGAACCGGGGCTGGAGCTCCTGCTGGCGGGTGCGACGGTGCTGGGGCGCTCGGCTGCGCCGCCTGCCCGCCATACCGCGCAGCGATCGCCGTGGCACTGCCCTGGCTGGTGGCTCCCTCGAAGTTGTCCCAGCGATTGTCGGAGGTCCCTCCGATACCCGAGACCCGCAGAGCGAAGTCGTCGGGGTTCGAAGCCTGCCTCAGCGCCTCCTCGTAGGTGATGAGTTGCTTCGTCAGGAGCATCATCAGCGACTGGTCGAAGGTCTGCATCCCGTAACTGGTGTAGCCGTCTGCGATGGCGTCAGAGATCTCTTTGGTCCGATCTTTGTCCTCGATGAGTTCCTTGATGCGCCCCGTACAGCGCATAATCTCGACGGCAGCGACGCGACCGCGACCATCTGCGCGAGGGACGAGTCGCTGGGAGATGACTCCCTTCAGGATAGAGCCGAGCTGAAGGCGGACTTGCTTCTGCTGGAAGGGTGGGAATGCAGCGACGATACGGGTGATGGTCTCCGTAGCGTCGAGCGTGTGTACCGTAGACATGACGAGGTGCCCTGTCTCCGCAGCGGTCATTGCGATTTCAATGGTCTCGAGATCACGCATTTCGCCGACGAGAATGACATCTGGGTCTTCTCGGAGCGCTGAGCGAAGCGCGCGAGAGAAGCTCTTCGTATCTACGCCGACCTCGCGCTGGTTCACCAACGAGCGTTTGTCACGAATGAGGAACTCGATGGGGTCTTCGATCGTGATGATATGCGCAGTGCGATACGTGTTGATGTGGTCAATGACTGCAGCAAGCGTCGTCGATTTGCCCGACCCCGTCGTTCCTGTAACGAGGACGAGGCCGCGCTCTTCCTGTGCAATGGTTTCGATCACTTTCGGCAAGTTGAGCTGCTCGATGCTCAGAATGCGGAATGGAATGACGCGGAAGACAATGCCGACGGCACCCCGCTGCATGAAGACGTTGACACGAAAACGACCAAGCCCGGGCACGCCATAGGCAAGGTCGATCTCACTTTCGTTCTTGAACTGGTCGCGCTGGTACGCGTTCATGATCGAGAACGCCATGCGCCCCACATCCTCTGGTGGCAGCCGCTGCGCATCCTTCAGGGGAACGAGCGCGCCGTCGACACGAAACATGGGCGGCAACCCGGCTTTCAGATGGATGTCGCTCGCGCCGCCCTGAATCGCTACGGTGAGGATGTCGTTCAGCTCCATCCATGTTGCTCCGATCTGCAGGTCAGATACCCCATAGTAGACGTGAGACGGCAGCGAAGGCGAACAGAGCGGTCATGGGCGCAGGCAAGTGGCGCGGGGAGCACTCATCGACGTAGCGCCGCCCCGACCTGGCCCTTGTCCCACCTCAGGGAAGTGCGATCTCGACGGGCGGTTTGAGGGAGGCGCCGGTGGCAATCTCCACCTCTAGGGTCTCCCCTTTGTCTTGTACGGCGACGATCTTCCCACTGGAGCGTGTGCCCCCGCTCCGCAGTTCGACGCGACCTCCGCGACGCCACCCCGGCGCAGGTGATGCGGAGGGAACGACGGCGCGCAGCGAGGAACCCGATGGCAGGATCTGTCCAAGCTTATCGCCCGCCGCGAGGCGCGTGCCGGGCTCCACCTCAAAACCCTGCAGTACACCGGCAATCGGAGCCGATAGCTTATTGTCCCCTCGTCGAGCGAGAAGTCTTCGGAGCTTGCCGCGCTCCACCTCCAAAGTCTCCGCAGCCGATGCCTGGATATCGGCGACAATCTCGAGGGATTCGATGTTCGCTCTCAGGTTCGCTACCTCGTCGTCATCTGCGTCCTCAAACACCAGCAAGAGTTCGCCCCGTCGAACCTCGGCACCGTCCTTCCCAAAGACTTGCGATACGGTCGCGGCTCCTCTCGCTTTCAAGGTTACGGCCCTGACGGGGTGAACCTGTGCCTCGTACCAGAGTCGCTGGGGCACCTGCGCCGTGGGCGCATCCGCTTCCTCCGCCACAGGAGTGCTCGACGACAGCTTCTCCTGGGCGTCCTGCGCGCGCGGTTCCTCGACTCCGTCAACCGATGGCTCCGTCGTTGGCTCGCGAGTGGAAGCCCTTGTACTGCCGACGTCGGTCGGCGCGAGCTGCGCATCCCCGCGCGGGGTACCATCGTCGCCCTTGGTCGTTTGCGGCGCCGCGTCCCCCCGCACCTGCGGTTTTTCAGCAGGCTTGTCGAGGTCGGACGCGGACAGCGGAACACCGGGGACATCCTCGGCAGAGCGCAGCGTCGTGGTCCGCGGCTGTGAGGCGACGCCGAAGGCGAGCCCGAACACGCCGACGACGGAGCACGCGATCCCCGCGACAAACCAGGGGAGTGCACTGCGCACCACGGGCGGGGGCAAATCAGCCAGCGCCTCTGGGCGAGGGATGGGAGGGAGCGTAACGTCGTCGACCGAGGCCAAGGTGTGGGGCTCTGGCGCAACGGCCGACACTAGCACTGGCGGCGGCGGCGGACTCGGCGTCGATGGACCCGAGAGATCGCCGCCCGTCTGGGTGAAACGCAGCACGCAGTTGCAAATACGAATCTCATCCCCGGAGCGAAGACGCGCAGTTTGCACGGGGCGCCCATTGAGTAGGGTTCCATTCCGGCTCTCGCAGTCGACGACCTCGTAGTGACCAGACTCTGCAATGATCTTCGCGTGCAGCTTCGAGACCCCGGGCTCCCGCGCGAGCACCAGATCACACCCTTCCTGCCGCCCGATGACAAAAGTGCCTGCGCTCAAGGGAAAAGAACGCCCAGCAACGGTCCCCTGGGTGCAGGCGAGCTGCCCAGAGATGACCGTCGGCAACTGAAACAAAACCGTCCGCTCTTCTCCGCTCACGACTTCGCGCCTGGGAACAAGATGAATTGGATCTCCGCGTTACTGCCGGACTCAGCGGCCGTCACCCCTGCCTCGAGACGATGACTGGGGACGCCGCGCGATACCAAGAAATCGACGATAGCATTCGAGCGCGCGCGGGCCTGCTCGATGGCTTCTGTGTCTGTCGATGCAGGCATCGTCTCGACCCGCAGACGACCTAGCCGAGGTTCTGAAAGCAGCAGGTCCACCATATCCTCGAGAATAAACGCCGCAGCGGGCAGAAGGCGGGAGTTGCCAGCCTCGAAAGGAATCTTGACGAGCACAGACAACCGCTGGTCGTCTATCTGCACGAGTCGCCGCTGGGGTACGGGCTTGAGTGCGAAACTGCGCACGGTGCGTCCCGTAGCATCGATGCCGAATTCACTCCCTTGCTTGAAATGCCCTGGTGCATCGACGACGAGGTGGTACCGGCCTTCGGGCAACTTCGCGTCAAAGACGCCGTCCCTGACCTCGATGACCGATTCTCCCAAGTCCCCCCCTTCGAGTATCAAGCGGGCAGATAAGGCTTGGCCACGAGCATCGGTAACGGTACCGCGAAGTCTCCCCTCGGGGCGCGCCATGGCGATGAGTGCAACGTCACCACGAGCGCTACCATCCTCGTCTGTGGTCACGCTCACAGAAGCCGTTTGGTAACCGGCGCGGCTGATGGTGAGGGAGTGGGTGCCGGCACGCTCGAGCGGCACTCGATAGCAACCGCGAACGTCGGTGAGCACGAGTACACCTGCACCGATGTCTACCTGGGCGCCGGCGATGGCGGTTTGGGCCGCGGCGCTGGTGACACACCCCTCAATGGCGCCGAGTACCGAGGAGGTCGCAGCGTGTTCCACTTTCTGTTGCGGACGGAAGACGTCGAAGGTCGATGCCACTGCAACATGCGCGGCCCAGGGGGCATTCAGGGGTTGCCCGGGCAGGAGACCGGCGAGACCAGGCGATGCGCCAGCGCCGGTCCCGAAGATGCCAAGATCAGCGGCAACGTCGACGACGACACCGGGCAACACCGACAAGCGAACCCCAGGCGTGACGGTGAGTCGGGAGTTCGTCAGGCCGTAGTCCCCTCCCCCCTCGGTGGTGCCATTGACCCCGAGGGCGTACTCCCACCATCCCTCGGCGAATAACGTGACGAGGGGAAAAGGCACCTCCAGCGCCATCCCTCCGTGCACGCGGTCGTAGAACCAGCTGCTGGAGTTGAAGGCCACGAGCTGCCCATCGACTCCGCCGAGAAGATAGGGCGCAGGGTCGGCAGCATGGCGAGCGTTCTGGTACGTGTAACCGGCGTTCACATGGGCTCGTAGCGGCAGGTCGTACGAGTCGTGGAGGTCGAGGCTCAGCAAAAGTGAGCCGCCCACACTAAAGTTCGCCACATCTGGCCACAGCGACGAATAGGACGACGGCAACCCGGCCTGTACGTCGATCCCGACGGCCAGGGGAAGTAGGTCAAAGCCGACCTTCAGGGACGGAGTGAGGTCACCGAGGCTGAGCACCGGAGCGGGGTATTCGTGGTTGGCGGTGCCCGAATAACGTGTCGCGAGGGAGAGTTCAGCGACGTTGAACAGCGAGGCTCCGATCACTGCGGTGCCCGAAGCCCAAGTGGTCTCATCCACCGTGGCTCCGATGAAATCGGGCATGTAGGCGCCCAGCCCGTGCAATCTCAGATCGATGAGACCACCGGGGCCCGGGCGCGCGCTGGTCACCCTCAGTACCCCAGTCTGTCCTGCCAGGTTTGGCACAGGCAACGCCGACGGCATCGACGACACGGGCGCCGGTACGGTCTCGCTCGCCGTAGCCGCGCTCCCTTGCGCACTCCCCCGGTGGGAGAGGAGCGCGAGCGCGAGCAGCAAGGTGATGGTAGTGGTGTGTGTCACAGGCAGGAGGAGTTTACTCCCGACCTGCCATCCAGAGGCAATTCCCGTTCTCCGCGGACGAAGCAAGGAGCCGAGGCGTCTCGAGGTCGAGGGGTCCCTTGGCGGGCGACGCTGGTGCTGGTAGCGGAGGCCCACAGGTTGGAGCGCGGGCATGCTGCGACCAGGAGCGACGGCGTTCGCAGGAGGTTCAGGTGACGGTACCGATCGATTTGCGTGGCAAGGTGGCCCTCGTCACCGGGGTCGCTGACGATGTGGGATTTGGCTGGCACATCGCAAAATCCCTGCAGGCCGCGGGGGCCGAGGTAATTCTCGCGAGCCATCCTCGGGTCGTCAGCATCGTGGAGCGCTTCCTGACACGAGACAAATCTGCGGAGAGCCGCCTCTTGCCTTACGGTGTCACCGGAGAGCTCCGCCCCAAGGCATTGCTCGGCTGTGACGTCGGCTTCGACGTCGCGTCCGACATCCCTGCAGAGCTCCAGAGCCAGAAGGGCTACGGGGAGAGCGATGTCTCCATCGCGGGGTGCATGGAGCAGGTACGCCGACTCGTGCCGCATCTCGACATCGTGATCCACTCGGTCGCCTTCTCTCCGGAGATAGCGAAGCCCCACCTCGAGGTGAGCCGACAGGCCTACCTCACCGCCATGAGCATCTCGAGCTACTCCCTCGTCGCTCTGACACGCGCTGCCCTCCCGCTCCTCGAGGGGCGGGGCGGCAGCGTCGTCGGTCTTAGCTACCTTGCCTCCGACCGGGTGGTGCCCTTCTACGGTGGAGGCATGGCGGCAGCGAAGGCGGCGCTCGAATGCGATGCGCGTTATCTCGCGTGGTTCGCCGGGGAGCACGGGCACCGGGTGAACCTGGTGAGCGCCGGCCCCTACGCTTCGAGAGCAGCACGCTCGATCGGCGACATGGCGACCATGGTCTCAGAAACCGCGACACGCTCCCCGCTGCGTCGCCCCATCACCGCCGAGGACGTCGCTGACGCCACATTGTTCTACTGCAGCGACTTGGCGCGTAGCGTCACCGGGACGTGCCTGTTCGTCGATGCAGGCTACCACGCGATGGGTGTTTGACCTCGAGGCGGACGGCTCCAGCCGTCAGCCAAAGGCCTGTCGATAATCAACGCCCTCCGCCTCTTCGAAGCGCGCGAGGGCGTCTCCGTCTCGCAGCGCGCCGAAAAATTCCTCGATCGCTTCATCCACCGCCGCTGCGGAATCGAGCTGCATCGCCCGGGAACGAAAAGCGGCGCCCCCCTGCACCCCGCGAGAGTACCAGACGAGGTGTTGCCGGAAGGTGCGCACCGCCTGTTCCTCGGGGGCAAGTCTGTGACGACGTCGTTCCTCCTCACTGCCATCGAGTGACGCGTGGAAGTCGACGTGTGCAGCCAGATGTCGGCGAATGAGCCGAAGCCGCTCGTCGGGGGACGGGGCCCCGAGGTCTCGCCCCGCTTTGAGAGATGCGAAGATCCATGGGTTCCCGAGCGCCCCGCGACCGATCATGACCGCATCACACCCTGTTTCGGCGAACATGCGCTGGGCGTCAGCGAAGCTGTTGACGTCGCCATTGCCGATCACAGGGATGCTCACGGACTCCTTCAAGGCGCGGATGAGCGACCAGTCAGCGTCGCCGCTGTACCCTTGCGCGCGCGTGCGGGGATGGAGCGCGACGGCAGCACAACCAGCGTCTTCGAGCGCCCGTGCGACGGTGGTGCAGGTGATGGTGTCCTTGTCCCAACCGGCGCGCAGCTTGGCGGTGATCGGGATGCGGTCCTCCGTCGCCTTGCGCATCGCCGTAACGAGGGCCGCCGCACGATGGGGATCGCACATCAGCGAGGAGCCTGAGCCCGTCTTCGTGACTTTCTTCACCGGGCAGCCCATGTTGATGTCGACGATGTCGGCACCGTGCTCCCACGCGGCTCGTGCGGCCACCGCCATCGCCTCGACATCACCGCCAAAGAGCTGAAGCGAGTACGGACGCTCTCGCTCCCGGTCGAAGGTCATGTACTGACGCGTACGACGGTTCCCGTAAAAGATACCCTTGGCAGAGATAAGCTCGGTGGTGGCGAGCCCCGCGCCCATCTCAAAGGCGAGCACCCGAAAGGGCATCTCGCTGACACTCGCCATGGGGGCGAGGAGATACGGGGGATCGATGAGGTGGGGGCCGATGCGCATCACCATGGGAAAAGGCTAGCGAGCTGGAACCGACTCGACGAGGGGTTCCGCGATGGCGGACTGATTTGTCATCGTCTCCTGGACCTGTGAGACCGAGGCTGCATGGCTGCCCCGCTCGCGCTTCGTCTGATGCTTCCTCTCGGCATGATGCTCTTCGTCGTCGGCTGCCGCACCTCGCCGAAGGGACACGACGCCCCTTGTGTGAGGCGACCATTCGCATCGTTCCCGGTAGGGGCGAACATCATCGATGTGCCCAAGCCATCGCCCTTGCAGCAGGGTGAGAGCCTTGGCCTCGGCAGCGCCGCCTCTCTGCGGACGCTACGAACATTGGAGGCGCTCGGTTTCGACGCCCTCGCCATCCCCGTTCCGTTGCACCTCGACAATCTCGTGAGCGACGACGTGCGCCCAGGCCGCCTACTCACCCCTGCCGGTGAGGCGCGCCTCGGGAGTTTCCTCGACGCGGCCCACGCAAGGGGCTTCGCGACGATGCTCATCCCACACCTCGTACTCGCGGATGGCTCCTGGCGGGGCGAGCTAGCCCCCACTGACCCTGCACGGTTCTTTGCAAACTACCGCCTCTCGCTTCAACAGCTCGCCAGCCTCGGCGAACGACACTGCGCCTCCGCCCTCTCCATCGGTGTGGAGCTGCGGTCCCTGACCCGAGACCCTCACCTCGATGGGCACTTCACGACGCTGGTCTCGTCGGCAAGGGGGCGCTTCCGCGGCCTGCTCACCTACAGCGCCAACTGGGATGAGACCGAAACGATGCGGCACTGGCGCCTCTTCGACGTCATCGGCGTGAATGCGTTCTACCCCCTCTCGCACCACGCGGGCGCAACCGACGCCGAGCTGCTCGAGGGAGCACGGCATGTCCAACGTGCCCTGCGTGGCCTCTCGGCGGAGCATCATCGCCCCGTCTGGTTCACGGAGCTGGGGTTCAAGGCAACGCCGGGCAGCTTCGTGCGCCCGTGGGAATGGCCTGAGGAGGTGAACGCCATCCAGCTCCCCGTGGAGGAGCACACCCAGGCACGCGCTTTCCGGGCAGTGTTTCGGGCAATGACAGAGAGCGAGGGGGTAGATGGGGTGTTCCTTTGGATGGTGCCCTCCGCGCTCGAAGAGGAGCGAGGCGCCGAAAGATACGAAGTCCCTCAAGGTTTCGGGTTCCTTGGCAAGTCGGCTACGCGTGAGGTGGAGGCGCTGATCGAACATCGTCCCCAACGCTCCCCCCCAGGTCGCTATGATGGCGAAAGATGACCCATAGACCCCTCCCGAAACGTGGAAGCCGCGGCGGAACGCTGCGCCGTTATCTGCAAGAGAGCCGTGAGCTCGGCACGAGTATCCTCCTCGTGCTTCCCCTCTTCGTCGCCTACCAGATTGGCATCTTGGCCACCGGCGGACTGCGCAATGGCGTCGACTTCATGACCGATGCCCTTTTCGCCCTCGTCGGCGGAAGTGTGCCCGGGTACCTAGCGGTCAACGGGTCAGTGCTGTTGGTGCTCGTCGTCACACTTTTGGTGCTGCGGCGACGAGGAGAGCTCCACCCCCGCCTG